>JBKJTD010000137.1:0-25375 GCA_046590915.1 Vicinamibacterales bacterium | reverse complement strand
CAGCACCCCGTCCTGCACGTCGGCCTCAGGCGCAAGAATGGCCCCGTTGCCGTATTCGGCTGAATTGGCAAACCCCACAAGAAACATCGGGCCCGTCCGGCGCACATCGTCGAACTGCACGTCGTAGTGCGCAGACGCGTACGTCCACACATGCTTCGCGCTCATCACGATGTACCCAAGCGGACCGCGTGTCTTGCGCGACGCAAACAGGCGACCGACCTCCGCGTCGAATCCAATCCCGGCAACATTCAGAAATGGCTGGTCGTTCGCATACCCGATGTCGATGCGCCTGGTCTCGCCTGCGAATGCCACCTCCAGTGCGGCACGGCGATCTGTCGGCAGACCTAATCCTCTCGCCAGCCCATCACCCGATCCGCACGGCACGACGCCCAGTGCGACGGAGGTGCCGATAAGTGCCCGGGCGACTTCATTGACCGTGCCGTCCCCACCCATCGCGACCACGACGTCGGCACCGCCGACGATGGCGGCGCGCGCCAACTCGGTTGCGTGACCCGGAGCATTCGTCAGGTGCGCGTCAATCGTGACCCCCAGTGTGGCCGCTGTCTCATGGACAAGTTTCTCGCGACACGCGGTTTCTCCACGACGACTGCCGGAGCGTCCTGAGATGGGATTGATGATGACGGCGATACGCGATGGCTTCATGGCTGCCGGTGTTATAGTAACGTTCCATGCCGATCATGCGCGGCGTCCTTGTTCCTGCACTTGTGGGATGTCTCATCATCGGTGGTGCCGCCTTCCAGACCTGGCGCTTCGAACAGACCGCCATCACCCTGCAAACCAACGAAGTCCGCCTGGCCCGACAGTTCTCGGCGCTGGAGATGGCGTTGTCCGACATGCGGGCAGCCCAGGCCGGCTATGTGGCCGCTGGTCAGGGACCTGGGTTCTGGTTTACCCGCGTGGACGAGGTGACGTCGCAGATTGAAGAAGTTCTCGCGGAACGCCAACGTGTCGGCCACCCCGACGCCGTGGCACCGCTGGCCGCCGCGCAGACGCAGCTTGCCGCGCTTCGTGTCTCCGACCGCCGCGCACGAAATTACGTCGGCAACGAGCAACGTCTCCTCGCATCGGACGTGATTTTCGTCGAGAGCATTGAAATCCTTGGTCGCGTAAGCACCGAAGTCGCGACCGCGCGCGACATAGAGATCCAGGCGAACCGGAAGCACGCCACGACCATCCGCCAATACCAGGCTGGCGTGGCCGGAGCAGCCATGGTGCTCCTGTTGGCCCTGGTCCTCATTGCGGGGCGGCGCCGGCCCGATGCACAAGCGATTGAAGTGCCTCTGGTCCAAGGTTCTGAGGAGGTCCAGGGGTCCAGGGGTCCAGAGGTCCACGGGGCCAGTGAAATCCAGGGGTTGGAGTCGGTGAAGGTCACGGAGGCTGCTGACGTGTGTGTGGACATTGCTCGTCTGCTCGACGGGCGCGACCTGCCGGCACTGCTTGCCAGAGCGGCGTCGGCCATTAGTGCCACAGGTCTTGTCCTCTGGGTGATCGACGAGGCGGGCGAAACCCTGCAGCCGTCGCTCTCACATGGATATTCCGAGCGGATGATTCAACGGCTGGGCACACTGGGAGTGAACGCAGACAACGTCACTTCTGTCGCGTGCCGAACGATGCAGGCGCAAGTGTTGCCTGGTGCGTTGGCGGTGCCTCTGATTGGCACATCAGGGTGTGTTGGTGTGCTGGCGGCCGAAGTGAGTGCGGCTTCCAACACCGGGTACACATTGCCGCTTGCGCGGGTCATTGCCGCCCAATTGGCGGCAGTCATTTCTCCGATGCAGAGTTCCGCCGCCACCGTCGGGCACCCGGCTGCTGAAGCATGACCGAGTTCCTCCTGATGGCGGAAGACGATCCGGACATTCAGCTCGTTGCTCGAATGGCGTTGAAGAGAGCCGGCTTTCGTGTGGTGGTCGTCAATAACGGTCGTGAGTTGCTTGACCGTGTGAAAGAAGAACGGCCCGATGTCATTCTGCTCGACTGGATGATGCCCGAACTCAATGGCCCGGACACCTGTGCGGCACTCAAGGCCGATCCGGCAACGGCGGACATTCCTGTGGTCTTCATGACCGCGAAGTCCCAGGGATTTGAACGTGATCGCGGGTTGGCGTCGGGAGCACTCGGCTACATCATCAAACCGTTTGACGCGTTGACGCTCGGAGCCCGCATCCGCGAACTTCTGGCTTGAGCCTGCATGCGACCCGCCGTCTCGTATCCGCCCGTTCCCACCAACGAAACACAGCGCCTCGAGACGCTGCGAAAGTACGACGTCCTGGACTCGGAAGCCGAACCGGCGTTTGATGAACTCGTCGCCCTGACGGCAAGACTCCTCGATATGCCAATGGCCCTGGTCACGCTGGTGGATGCCGATCGTCAGTGGTTTAAGGCGCAGCTCGGTATGGAAGGAACCGGAACCACACGCAACGACTCCTTCTGCGCCCATGCCCTGGGAAAACCGGATCTCATGGTGGTGCCTGACGCCGCGACCGACGAACGGTTCAAGCAAAACCCGCTGGTGCTCGGAAACCCGAATGTGCGCTTTTACGCAGGTGCGCCTCTGGTCGCGCCTGACGGCAGCGGGCTTGGCGCGTTGTGTGTGCTCGACCGCGTCCCGCGCAAATTGACCGACGACCAACGGCTGACGCTCCAGGTGCTTGGACGTCAGGTCATGAATCAGCTGGAACTGCGACGACTGCTCGCCCGCTCGAGAAAAGAACGCCAGGATTTGCTGGCCATCATTAACGTGTTACCCACCGCTGTCATCGTCGCCGACGCGCCCGATGGCAGGGTCACGTATCAGAATCGTGCCGTCCACGACCTGCTCGGCCGTGATTTGCACAACCCCGATGAGCTGGACCGTTTTTGGCGCGATACCCGGTTGCGGCGGCAGTCCGGCGAAATCGTGCCGCCCTCGGAATGGCCGGCGATGCGCGCGCTTGCAGGGGCCGAAGTGGTCGCCGAAAACCTCATGCTGGAGCTGCCCACCGGTCGCACGTTGCCGATCCTGATTGGCGCCGCTCCCCTGCTCGATGCCGAGGGCCAGATCGCTGGGGCCGTCGTGGGATTCCAGGATGTCAGCCAGCTGCACGAGGTTACACGGCTCAAAAACGAGTTTGTCTCCACCGTGAGCCACGAGCTGCGAACACCGCTGACCTCGATCCGCGGTTCCCTGCAGCTGCTGCTGGCAGATGATGAAGCGCTGCTATCATAGATGGGCGCGAGTTGGTCGGTGTTGCGCTCAACAGCAGTGAACGACTCGTCCGCATCATCAACGACATCCTCGACATTGCAAAGATCGAAGCGGGCCAGTTGCCCATGTCCGTCAGACATGTCGACGCGGGCCTCTTGTTGGGGGCGGCCGTGGAAGCCGTGGAGGGCCTTGCGCGAGAGAAGCGCCTCACCATTGACGTCGCCACCGAGGCCACATTCCCCCAGCTGCTCGTCGACCAGGATCGAATGATTCAGTCACTGGTCAACCTGCTGTCGAATGCGATCAAGTTCTCCCCACCAGACACCCGCATCATCATTCGAGCTGCGCACGGACGCACCGACGAAATTGTCCTGTCGGTCACCGACCAGGGCCGGGGCATTCCTGAAGATGAGGTGGCTCGCGTGTTCGAGAAGTTCCACCAAGTGGGCGGCGCGAACCGCCAAGGCACGGGCCTGGGGCTGTCAATCACCAAGGCCATCGTCGAGCAGCACGGTGGACATATCACCGTGTCCTCCACGATTGGCGTCGGCACGACGTTCTCGATCGTGATTCCCGTGAATCCGAAACGCAGCGCCGTGTGACAACACGGCACCGTATCCTCCTGGCTGCAGCTGGGCTCATCGCCGCCTCAGTCGTGCAACTGGTGTTAACCGCATCAGTCGCCAGGAATCGTGCCACGGCCTTTGACGAATTGGCGAAAGCCTCGACACGGACAGGCAGAGTCGCGGATGTGAGCCGACTGGTCACCTCCATGCAGGCCCTGCAGCGGGGCTACCTGCTCACCGAAGCGGCGTCCCTCCGCCGCGACTATGAGGCGGCGTATGCCGACCTGAAGGCGCAACTGACCGAGCTGGCCGACACCGTGCCGGGGGACGGCCATCTGGTCGACTTGGCAACGATCGAGAGAACCGTCGAGGACTGGCATCGCTCTGTCTCTCTTCCGCTGTTCGCCCGAGTGGAAAGCGGAGCGGCCGGCACGATCCCCGATTTCAGCGATGTCATCCTGCGCGAGGGCATTCCCCGGCTGAAGACCATTGAAGAGGCCGTCGCACGGTTTGATGCGGCCCAGGATGTCGAGACCAGGCAGGCCGTCAGCGGCGCCTTCGGCTCAATGGAACGCGGCATGCGCATGTTGCTGGTGCTGCCGGTTGTGGCCATCGCGGTCCTGTTGCTGCTGGCCAGCTACCTGTATCGACACGTATTGCGGCCTATCGGGCACTTCACAGACGCCTCAGAACGCATCGCAGCGGGCGACTACGCCGTCAGCGTACCGGTCGGACGCGGGTCGGATGAACTGGCGAAATTTGGTCAGGCCTTTAATGCAATGCGGCGCGACGTATCACTGCGAGAGGCGGCGTTACAAAAGGAACAACAACGCCTGGGACTGGTCGTCAACTCTGCGCCGGTCGCCCTGGTGTTGTATGACCAGGACGGTCGTGTCTTCCTGCAGAACGCGCTCGCCGATGGGTTATTCGGTCCGCAGACAGCGGGCGCGACCACCTTGGACGCGAATGCTCCAGCCGACATGAGCCGGTTTGATGGCCGCGCGCTTCCCGCCGCGCAATGGCCGCCGCTCCAGGCGTTGAAAGGCAAAGCAGTGGCCGGCGCCGAGGTGCTGTTTGCAACACCCGATGGCACGCGTGTGCCGGTGATCGCCAGCGCCGTCCCGCTACATGAGACGACCGGAGAGTTGCGTGGCGCAGTCGCGGCATTTCAGGATGTCAGTCATCGATTCGAGCTCGAACGCATCAAGGATGACTTCGTCTCGGTGGTCAGCCACGAACTACGGACTCCCCTGACATCAATGCGTGGCGCCCTCCAGCTGGCACTCGACTCATCGACAGACGCCGACGACAGGGAGCAATTGCTGACCGTGGCGCTGGCGAACACCGAGCGTCTGGTCCGTATGGTGAACGACATCCTCGACGTCGCGAAAATTGAAGCCGGAAAATTGGTTCTCAGCGCGGCACCCACCCAGTTGCCGAGGGTGCTCGACTCAGCCATCAAGAGTGTGCAGGTCATGGCCCGGCAGGCCGGCGTCGGCTTGAGCGTGCGCATGGCTCCTGACGTGCCGATGATGCTGGTGGATGCGGACCGACTGGTGCGCGCAGTCGTCAACCTCCTGTCGAATGCCGTCAAGGTCTCATCAGCCGGTCAGGCAGTGGATCTGACGGCGACGATGGTACGTGACACCATCGAGATCTCGGTCACTGACCAGGGTCCAGGGATCGCGACCGACAAACAGGCCCTCCTCTTCGAACGGTTCCAGCAGCTCGAGAGCATCGACATCCGCCGTAGCCAGGGCACCGGCCTGGGCCTCGCCATCACTCGTGGCATCGTCGTCGCCCACGGGGGACAGATGCGTGTGCGGTCAGCCCCGGGTGAAGGGTCGACGTTCACCATTGCCCTTCCGCTCCTGCCCCACGCAGAGGTCGCAGCGCAGTGACACCACCCCCATCACCTCCGCCATCCTCCTTCGCTCCTGCGGAGCTACGGCGGACTTCGCCTACACCATCGGCGGCAAGGTGAACTTCAACGCCACCACCGTGGTGTCGTCGTTGGGGGCGAAACCCGCCCGATGCTCATCAACCGCTTGAACAATCGCGTGAACAATGTCCTTCGCACTCAGGTGACGGGTCGCCGAGACCACGTCACAGAGTCGCGAACTGCCGAATTCCTCACTGCGCCGGTTCATGGCTTCAGTGACACCGTCCGAGCAGAACACCCAGACATCCTCCGACGAGAGCGGGAATGTCACTTCGTCGTAGCTCATGCCGGGGAATGACCCGAGCGGAACGCCGGGCACTTCAATCAACGCGCAGCTGTCACCGGTGGCGCGCACCGGATACGGCACACCGGAGTTCGACATCGTGACCGTGCGACGCTTCAAGTCGAAGATCGAGTAACAGAGCGTGCAGTAGTACTCCTCGAGTTGCCGTTCGTGGAGGATCGTGTTGATTGACATCAATACCGCCGCAGGTGAGGACCGCTCCGGCACGTAGCGCCGACGGAACGTGCGGCCACGGACCAGTTCACCGGCAAATACGCTGTACAACGCCGCGGGCACGCCCTTGCCCGATACGTCGCCGAGCGCCACGATCAACGTGTTCGACTCCGGCACCAGGTAGTCGTAAAAGTCGCCGCCCAGTTCACGAGCGGCTGAGAAGGACGCAGCCACATCGACGCCCTTCAACCGTTTCGGCAGCTGCGTGGGCAGCAGAGCGGCCTGCACACGACGCGCGAACTTCAGCTCCTTGTCGAGGCGAGTTTCGGTCGCCGTCAGTTCTGCATAGAGGCGGGCATTCTCAATGGCCACCGCAGCCTGGCTGGCCAGCAGGGTCAGAATCTCCACGTCGCGTTTGCTGAACGCATCGAGCTCGGGGCTCTCGAGATCAAAGACACCCACACATCGATCCTTGAGCAGCATCGGCACCGCCAGTTCCGACCGCACATCGTCAACCACATTGATGTAGCGGGGATCCTTCGACACGTCGGGCACGAGCACCGGCTCCCGATGGAGCGCGGCATAACCGACCAACCCCTCGCCGAGCGGCACCTTTGGGAGTTCGACACGATCACCAAACTGGACGGCGACCTTGATCTCGAGTTCCTGGGTCGCGTCATTAAGGAGCAGGATCCCGAACGTGCGGTAGTCGACGACACGCCGGGCGAGCTGCGCGATTCTCGCGAGCAACTCGTCAAGATCCATCAGGGCGGCGACGTCCCGCCCAATCTCCGCAAGCGTCTCGAACGCCTCAGCGTCGAGGCGCTGCTGTTCAAACAGTCGGGCGTTCACCAAAGCGAGTGCCACATGGGCACCAAACTGACGCAGGATGTCCGCGTCGCGCTCGGAGTACATATCGCGCGACCGGCTGAGCACGTTGAGCACGCCCACCGGCTTGTTCTTGTGAACCAGCGGCACGCCCACCGTCGAGGCCATGCCCGGCACCACCTCCACATAGTTCGATTCGATGGAAATGTCGCCCACGACGACAGTCTGCTGGTTGGTGACCACGTACCCCACCAGTCCCTCGGTCATCTTTGGGCGGTAGTGCGTGGTATCGGGGTAGCCGACGGCATACGCAATCCGCAGCTCCCCCCGCTTTTCGTCGAGGAGGTAGACCGCAAAGGCGTCAAACGGGATCAATCGCCCGATAAGCTCAGGGATCTTCTGGAGGAGTTCGTCGAGGTCAATGACCGACGCGACCTGGCGGCCCAGGTCAAAAAGCGTCAGCAGGATGTCGCGCTCGTGGGACCCGACTGACAAGTGGCTGGAAGAACGTTCGGACAAAGGCAGACTCATGTAATTATACTTGGTTCCCTCTGCAATGACTGACCTGACGCTTCCCCTCGACTACGCCGCCATTGAGCGGATTCTCCCCCACCGATACCCGTTCCTGCTGGTGGACCGGATTATCGAATTCGAGCCTGACGTGCGCATCGTCGGCATCAAGAACATCTCGCAGAACGAAGCGTCACTCTCTACGACGCCTGGCGAGCGGCCGGCGTTCCCCCCGACGCTCCTGACCGAGGCCGTGGCCCAGGTCGGCGCCATCCTCATCCTGTCGAAGGCCGAAAATCTCAACAAGCTGATTTTTTTCATGGGCATCGAGCGCGTGCGGTTCCCGCACCCGGTTCATCCGGGTGATGTCGTGCGGATTGAGGCGGTCGTCAAACGGCTGCGCAGCCGGATGGGCGTGCTCAGCGGCATCGCCACAGTGAATGGCAAACAGGTGCTCCGAGGCACCATGACCTTCGCCCTCGGCCCCCGCTAGGCGATCACCCGCACCATCGTCACGCCGTCCAGGCGCCGCAGTTGCTCCGCCAGCCCGGCAGACACCGACGCCGACGTGTCGACGACTCCGTAGACCACTTCCCCCCGGGTGCCGCTCACCGACGCCGTCACGGCAATGCCTGCGGCCTCAAGCGTGGTGGCCACGGCAGTCACAGGCAATCCGGGCGCCGCCCCAGCATAGACAAAGCGATGGGTGAATGTGCTTGCGGTGACCACATGCGGAAAGTTCACGGAGTGTCGCACGTCCCCACGCTCGAGAAAATCCCGCACTTCATCGGCCACCATAACCGCGCAGTTGTCTTCGGCTTCTCCCGTCGACGCACCCAGATGCGGTAACGTCACACATTTGGGGTGTCGCGTCGTGGCGGTCGTCGGAAAGTCGCTGACATACCCGTGCAACCTGCCGGAATCAAGGGCCGCAATGATGGCCGGTTCGTCGACGATGCCCTCGCGCGCGAAGTTCACAATGACCGCGCCGGTCTTCATCAACTGGAGCCGGTCGGCGTTGACCAATCCCTTGGTGGCGTTCATCAAGGGCACGTGTAACGACACGTAGTCGGCGGTCTTGAACATGTCATCAAGCGATCGCAGGTGGATGATCCGGGGATCGAGCTGCAACGCGGCATCCACGCTCAGTGCCGGGTCGTAACCGACCACATGCATGCCGAGCGCAATGCCCGCATTGGCCACGCGACCGCCGATGGCCCCAAGGCCGACGACGCCGAGCGTGCGTCCTGTCAATTCGAATCCGGCAAACGCCTTCTTGCCCGCTTCCACCGCCTTGTGCAACGTCGCATCATCGCCCTCGAGGCCGCGGGCAAACAACCAGCCGGGGCCAATGGACCGCGAGGCCATGATGAGGCCTGCGACCACCAGTTCCTTGACGGCGTTTGCGTTGGCGCCTGGCGCGTTGAACACCGGCACACCGCGCAGCGTCATCGCAGGCACGGGAATGTTGTTGGTGCCGCTGCCGGCCCGGCCAATGGCTTTTACACTGTCGGGGATCGGCGTCGCATGCAGGTCGGCGGACCGGATCAGGATGGCGTCCGGATCCGCAAGGCTGGCGCCCGTCTCGTAGCGCGCGCCATCAAGGCGGGCAAGGCCAACGGGCGAGATGTTGTTGAGGGTGAGGATGCGAAATCGAAGTGCGCTCATGTGCTCTCTAGAATACCTTCTGCTTCGACTGGACAATCGTGATCCCGATGACAATCACGACGGCGGCAACAATCATCGAGATCCGGAACGGCTCGCCCAGGAGCAATGTGCCCAGTGCGACCGCGATGACGGGATTGACGTACGTGTAGAGCGACACGGTCGAGATCGGCAGGTGTCGCAGTGCGTACGAATACGCCGCAAATGCCACGAGCGAGCCCGCCACGATCAGATACGCCAGCGCCGACATGGTCCGCGGGTTGAAGCTGATGACCGACCACTCCCCAGACACTGAGCCGATCATGAGCATGAACAGGCCGCCAAAAAACATCTGCACCGCCGCCACCGTCAACACACTGCGGTTGACGGCGTTCCGCTTGGTGTAGGACGAGGAGACCGACCAGCCGAAGCAGGCAATCTGAAGCGCGAGCACGCCAAACAGGACCTGGCGCCCATTGGCACCCTCAAGGGTCAGGTCCGGCCACACAAGCAACACGATGCCGCTGAAACCGACCGCAAGCCCGACGAACTTGCGGAGCGAGAGTTTTTCACCCCCAGGGAAAAACGCGTCGACGGCCACCATCCAGAACGGCGAGGTCGCAATCACGACCGACGTAATGCCGCTGGCCAGATACTGCTCCCCCCAATTCACACCGCCATTACCAAGCGTGATCATGAGAAAGCCGAGAAATGCCAGCCGGCCCCACTCACCCGGCGGCGGTATCTTTTCACCGCGCGCGGCCAGGACAGCGCCCAGGACAAGACCCGCAATCACGTAGCGGATGCCGCCCATCAAGAATGGCGGAATGGTCTCCAGCGCAACCTTGATCGCCAGGTACGTGGTGCCCCAAATGACACAGACCGCGATAAACGCGATCCAGGCGTTGCGACCAACGGTCGCGCGGGTGCTGCGCACTGTTTATCCCTGCGCCTTGCGGACAGGTTTGAACAGCACCCTCTCGAGCCGCCGATGGTAGGCCGTAAACGGGCCGTCTGAGTCATCGGCCTCAAGATGTTTGCGCACCTGGTGCAACCGGGCATCCAGGTCGTCAGCCGCTGCGAGGATAAACGCCTCCACCGTCATCGGTTCGACCGGCGAGCCCAGCGCCTTGGCGCCGTGGTGGGACAACACGAGGTGTTCAAGCTGCACGAGTTCGTCATGCGAATAATCGGGGAGGGCGCGGCCGACCTCCCTCACCAACTGCGCGCCAATGGTGATGTGCCCCACCAGGTTGCCCTCGACGGAATATTCGGTCGTCACCCCATACGACAATTCTTCCAGCTTGCCGATGTCGTGAAGTATGGCGCCGGCCACAAGCAGATCACGATTGGCACCGTACGAACCGGCCAGAAACGTAACGCTCTCGATGATCTTGAGCACATGTTCAAGCAGACCACCGCGGTACGCATGGTGCACCGCTTGTGCCGCCGGCCAGATGCGAAGTCGGTCGCCATATTGCGCGAGGATGCGCGTCAGCAACTCCCGCAGGAATGGCGAGCCAATCGCCGCAAGATGTCCCTGGAGTTCCTGCCACATTTCGTCGAGCGGCCGTGGTGAACACGGAATGCAGTCTTCCTCACGAAACCCGTCGAGCGCGTCCTTGATCGCATCCACGCGACGAATCTTGTCGAGGACCAGTTCAAGTCGCTGATTGAACAAATTGCCACGCGCCTGGATTTTGACAAACTCACCTGCGTCAAACTCCTCGCGCATGATGTCCACGTCCTGAAACACCTTGGCCTTGATTTCACCCGACGTGTCCTGCAGTTCCAATGCGAGAAAGGCCGCGCCGGTCTTGCTGGTTCTCTCTTCCTTGCGTGAGCACAGATAAAACCCCCAGCCGGATGAGGCCCCTTCGAGTTCGGAAATACGTGGAAGTGTCGCCATTATTGCTGCTCCGCCGTGAAATCAAATGTGCCGCGACCCAGCCACGCGCCGCCATCGATTGTGAGAATGTCGCCGGTGATGTAGCCGGCATACGGTGACACGAGAAACGCCACGGCGTTCGCGATCTCCTCGGGCCTGCCCCACCGCTTGAGGGGCACCATATCGGTGATGCGTTGCACGGCCTCCGCAGAACTCCATAGTTGTTTTGCGGCACCGGGTGACTCAACGGGCCCCGGCGCGACCGCGTTGACACGAATACCGTGTGTGGCCCACTCGACGGCCAACGTTTGAGTCATCGACATGACTCCAGCTTTTGCGGCCGCAGAATGGATGGTCCCGGCGCTTCCGGTCCACACATAGTTGGCCAGAATCGACACAATCGACCCGCCTGACTTGCGCGCAATCAAGTGACGCCCCACCGCGCGTGAACAATAGAAGCTGCCGTTCAACACAATGCCTATGACCGCATTCCACCCATTGGGTGACAGGTCTTCCGCGCGGGCAATGAAATTGCCGGCGGCATTGTTGACGAGAATATCGACCCCACCAAACGCCTCTACGGCGCGCATCACCATCGCATCCACCTGCTCCGGAATACGGACGTCCACCGCCACGGTGGCGACGCGATACCCGGCCGCCTTCAGCGTGGCCTCCCCCGCTGCCAGATTCTCCGGGTTGCGGCTGGCAATCACCAGATTGGCACCGGCCCGTCCGAGCGCGTCTGCGATCGCCAGCCCGATCCCTGTGCCGCCGCCAGTGACAATGGCCGTCTGTCCGTCAAGTACACGAGTGTCAAACATGCATCTGGGAGTGTAATGCGAGATGCTAAGTTGGAGTCGGATTCCCGTGTCAGCCACCCTTGGTAACGATGCATTCCTGAACCTGTTTGACGGGCTGCGCGTTGGTCTGTACATCGGACTGGTCGGGCCCGGGGAGTCGGCCACGCTGGCCGGCAACGCCTTCCTTCGACTCATGTTCGGATGGGACGAACAACTGCCCTCCTCGGACATTCGGCCGTTTGATCCCGATCGCTTTGTGGATTCACAGGCGCGCGAAGGGTTTCTCGCCCTGCTCCGCCGCGACGGTGCTGCCCACGACCATCTGCTCCGTCTGCGGCGCGCCGACGGCGCCGGATTCTGGATTGAAGTCACCGCGCGCGCCGAGGCCGTCGCGGCGGATCGCCAGGTCCTTCGTGTTGAGGCGGTCATGCGCGATGTCAGCGAGCGCAAGAAACTCGAAGACCAGGCACGCGACGTCTTTCACCAGTTGTCACAGGCGGAAAAACTCGCGTCGCTCGGACAGACAATGTCGGGCGTCGCACACGAACTGAATAATCCGCTGGCGACAATTCTTGCCTGCGCTGAACGCCTCGCGGGCCGTCGGCATGACGACCACACGCGCCGGGATATCGACGCCATTCACAACGCCGCCGAACGTGCCGCGCGCATCGTCCGCAACCTGCAGACGTTTGCGCGCAAGCGACACACCACCCGCACGATGGTCGATCTCAATCAGGTGGTGCGCGACACGCTCGCGCTCAGGGCGTACGAACAGCGTGTCTCGAACGTGGTGATTGTGGAGGCGCTGGCCGCGGGAATGCCGCTCGTGTTTGCCGACCCGCACCAGATCCAGCAGGTCCTGCTCAATCTCGTCATCAACGCTGAACACGCGATGCTTGGCGCCAATGGCCGCGGCCTCATGGTGCTGCGCTCGTGGCACGAACCCGAACGCGACGCCGTGCTGCTGGAGGTGAGCGACGATGGTCCAGGTGTGCCTGATGAGGTGCAGCAGAAAATTTTCGACCCGTTCTTTACAACCAAGTCAGTGGGCAAGGGTACAGGGCTCGGACTGACTGTCGCCTACGCGATTGCACAGGAACACGGTGGCCGAATCTCGGTGTCTTCCCCTCAGGGAGGGGGCGCGGCATTTGTGCTCGAGTTGCCGTCAGGAGGCACGGTCGTCAGGACGCCGCCCGTGGCGTCGGTTGCGCCGGTCTCGGAGACGGTGCCGGTTGGGACCCGCGCGTTGGTCGTTGAAGATGAACTGGCACTTGGAGAGGCGGTCGCAGACGCGTTGCGCGATGCCGGATTCGAAGTCGATCGCGCGCACGACGGCGAGGAAGGCATCACGCGAACGCAGGCACGCGCGTATGACGTGATCGTGTGCGACCTGAAGATGCCACGGGTGGACGGCATGCAGTTTTTTAATCACCTCGCCATCACGGCACCTGCGTTGACGCGTCGTTTGATTTTTGTGACCGGGGACGTGGCCGGGAGCGAAGCAGAGCAGTTTCTGGAGCGCTGCGGCTGCCGCTGGCTCGCCAAACCCTTCCGCCTCCGCGATCTCGTGCGCTGCGCCCGCGAAGTGATCCGCTGAAAAAGGTGTCGCTTTACACTTTTCAGGCGACGTGTTGTCGCCGGAAGGGGAGCACCTCGGCGGGAGCGGCCGGGGACATTGCCTTGCGCAGACGCGCCATCGCGCGCGCATGCAACTGCGAGACGCGCGACTCATTCACGCCAATCTCCTTGCCGATATCCTTCATCGTCGCCCCACGGAAGTAATACATGCTGATCAGTTTGCGTTCGCGGGCCGGCAGGGTCGTGATGGCGCCACGGATGCGCGTGCGCAGTTCCTGCTGCTCGTATTCACTGTCGGGTGCGGGAGGCGCGCTCGGCACCATCACTGCGGGCAGTGACGCGCTGTCGATCGTCTCAAGATTGGCGAGTGGTGACGTGGATTCGATCGTGGTGATGCGCAAGATGGTGCGCTCGAGTCGGGCCTCATCGGTGCCCACACGTTTGGCGAGGTCGGCAAGCGTCGGTTCGGCCCCCAGCTCGCGGCGCAGGGATTCACGCGCCGCCTCAAGTTCGCGACGCACACGACGCACGCCACGTGGCCAGGCGTCCCGCCGAAGCGCATCGATCATTGCCCCGCGCACGCGACGTTCCGCGAACGTCTCAAACTTGATGCCTCGACTGGCGTCAAACCGGTGGGCGGCATCCATGAGGCCGATGACGCCGTCCTGCACGAGGTCAGACACGTCGATCGAGTGCGGCATCGTCGACGCCATCCGTCGAGCGAGAGACTCGACAAAGGGAAGTGTGGCAACGACCCGTTCGTGTTGGTGACTTGCCAGTTGTGCGCGCGCCATGAGACCTCCTGAGCGAGCCGGCATACGCGCCAGCTCACCATCATGAAAGGCAACATGGGTGCCAGCCAGAATAGACCCGGTCATGGATGAGCCCGAATGCCGGTCCTAAGGCGTTTTGTTTCCGTAAGTTGTTGTTCAGGATGGGGTTATTGGCGAACAATGCCTGGTGAAGGCGTGTGCAGCTGTGTGCCGAACCGTGAGAAAGTGGTCAATCCTCTGACAGCGTTGACGCCTATAATGTCAATGGTTTGACGATCTGACCTGGTCGGACGTGTCTGCCAGCCGGCGAATTTGGTTTGTGGCTTGAATGGCGTCAAGCACGCTGGCCACGACCTGCCCGGCTCTGGCGCGGTGATGCTCTTCGACCAGGCGGTGCTCGAGCAATTCGGCATTTGCGAGGATGATGCCGAGGTGGTTGTTGAGGGTGTGGAACAGGACCGTGAGGTCGCTGTCGGCCCGCGAGGTCGGCGGCGGGGTTGTCATGGTGAACACCTTACGCGCTCTTATGCAGTTGGTTCAGTGGGTTCATGTCGTACGGCTGGTCAAGCGCGGCCAGCGCGGCCGGTGGGTGAGCGTCTCTGAAGAGTGTGTCGACAAAAATGCGGACTGAGCCGCCGGCGGTGCGGACATATTGCACTTTGCCGCTGGCAATCCAGTTGTAAATGGTGCGTCGACTGACCCCGACCACGTCACACGCGCGAGGAATGGAAACGGTCTTCCGTTCAAGCATACGTTCGGGACTATCGGCGGGCCTTGAGTGAAACTGTAGATGACACCAGAAGATCCCGCACCTTTGCACCTGTTGCTCGTCGAAGACGAGGCGGCGTATCGCGCTGTCGTGGCGGAGCGTCTGAGTGAGATTGGGTACAAAGTTGCAGAGGCTGGGACAGGGGAAGAGGCCATGGAGCGCCTCAATGGATTTGCCTTCGACATTCTGCTGACCGACTTGCGGTTGCCTGGTGTGGACGGCCGCCAGGTGCTTGACGAGGCCTTCTCGCGATATCCCGACATCATTGCGGTGGTCATCACCGGATTCGGCACGGTCAAGGAAGCGGTCGAAGTCACCCGCCTCGGAGCGGAAGGGTTCATTACGAAACCTTTCCAGTTCGAAGAGCTGGTGCACGTGCTGCAGACTGCGGTCGAAAAGCGCCGCTTGCGCGCGGAGAATGCCTATCTGCGCGAGCAGTTGCGCGGCCGATACCACCTGGGCGGGATCATTGGGCAGACGCCGATCATTTTGAAGCTGCTTGAGTTGCTGGAAACGGTCGCTGCCACCAGCAGCACGGTGTTGGTCACAGGGGAGACGGGGACCGGCAAGGAACTCGCCGCGCGGGCCATTCACGACGCGAGTCCACGGCGGATGCAGCGGTTCGTAGCCATCAACTGCAGCGCCATTCCAGAGACACTCCTGGAAGCCGAGTTGTTCGGGCACGTGCGCGGCGCCTTTACCGGCGCCATTGCGAATCGTCAGGGACGGGTCGAGCAGGCGCATCGAGGCACGTTGTTCCTCGATGAAGTCGGCACAATGAGCCCGGCGCTGCAGGTGAAACTTCTGCGGGTGCTCCAATCGCGTGAGTTCGAACGGGTGGGGGACTCACACACCATCAAGGTCGATGTCCGGGTGATTGCCGCAACCAATTCGGACTTGAAACAGATGGTCGCCGATGGGACGTTTCGCGAGGACCTGTATTACCGTCTGAATGTGATCCCGGTTCATGTGCCGGCATTACGTGATCGGCGTGCCGACATTCCTGTGCTGGCCCAGCATTTTCTCGAGCGGTTGACCCGCGACACACCCGCACGGGGACGAGTGACGATCGCTCAGGACGCGCAGCAGGCCCTGATGGCGTTCAACTGGCCGGGCAACGTCCGGCAACTTGAGAACGTCATGGAACGCGCGTTTGCCCTGTCGCCAGGCCGCTCGCAGATCGAAGTGGACGATCTGCCCGAAGAACTCCGCTCCCGCCCTGTCGTTACATCGGCAGAGGCGGTGACAATTGGCGATGAGGGCATACAGTTCGATCGGCTGGTGGGGGATTTTGAACGCGAGTTGATCAGGCGGGCCCTCGACAAGAGCGGTGGCAACAAACGTCTTGCCTCGGACCTGCTGCACATCAAGCGCACAACCCTCATTGAGAAACTGAAGCGACTGGAGCGAAGTTAAGTCATGCCCGTACCCCACAACGTCTGGGTCATCCTCATAGGCCCGGTGCCCACATCCTTCCGCGCGAAGACGCGTGAGGAACTCGTGCCCACATTCAAGCAACTGCAGCGCACGCAGCCGGAGGTAGCCCTCCGATGGTTTGAGCGCGGGAAGGTCTGGGAGAATCCCGAGGCGGCCCGGGCGGCTTCGCTGCTCAAGGCCACTGCCGCCAAAGAGCGGCGGCCACGCAGGGACCCGGCCTTGGGTCCGCCACGAGGCAAGGAGTGGCGCCCAGGTGGAGAACACAAGGACCCAAAAGCGCGGTTCGAACTGACCCGCGACCAGAAGCGCGCGAAGTTTAAGCGCAATCTGATCGCCGGTAACGACTCGCCTGAGGCGACTTCACCTGCGAAAGAGACTCCGGCGAGGCGAGACTCGCCTCCTTCCAAGCGGGAGTCCGCCCCGGCACCTGCCAAGAAGCGGCCGTCCGGTGACCCGTTCGGTTGATATGGTCAAAAGCCAATAATTCTGCACTTATTTGCTTAATACATATAATAGATGTTTATTCATCTAGTCTTATACGAACCAAGACTTGGTATATCTGATGACGATACAGAAGGCTTCAAGGCCATATTGGCCGAGTTGTCTAAAATAATTCCATCAATTCGCCAGATCAGGACCGGACGGACGGTCGACCTTGGCATTGGATATGAGCATAGGTCATCAGGCCAATTATTTAGCTATGCGGCCATATTTGAGTTTGATTCGTTATCTGGGCTGAAGGAATACATGTCCCATCCTGCCCACGCAGCGTTGGCCGAGCAGTTCTGGAAGCACTGCGAACGCACGATGATCGTGGATGTCGAGGCCGAAGACCCGAAGCTTTCGTAGGGCGTCGGCTTTGGCCGCAGCGGGGACCTAAACGGTCGCGCCCTACCTGGCGCCGACCAGAAAAAACGATGACAGCAGATCCCTGAGTTCTGGGATCGATTTGGCGGAGTTGATGCCCACTCGAAGGTGAGCACCGCCGTCCAGCCCTTTGGTGTACCAGGTGCCCAGGGCGCGAAGTTTATTGATCACCCAGCGTTCGCGGCCACGGGCCTCCGGTGGTGGTCCGCTGGCATGGCCGGGCGCGAGGTGCCGGAAGCCTGCCGCTTCTTCGACACGTTCATCGAGCAGCAGTTGCATGTAGTCAAACAGAAACTGGCCGCGTTCTTCGAGTGGAATATCAGTCGGCGTGCGTCCGGCCGCCGCGTCCGATGCTTGTTTGAAAATCCACGGGTTGCGCAGAGCGCCGCGGCCGACGAGTACACCGCTCACGTTGGTGGACCGCAGTCGCGACACGACCTGGTCCGCCTCAACACAGTCGCCCGAACCAAACACTGGAATTGACAATTCGTCGGCGATACGCGCGATCAGCGTCCAGTCGGACTCACCGCTGTAGGACTGCGCAGCTGTTCGACCATGAACAGCGACCGCGGCAGCTCCCGCGTCCTGAGCCATGCGGGCCAGTGTGGGTGCATTGATTTCGTGTTCGTTCCATCCGGCGCGCATCTTCACAGTCACGGGAATTTTCACGGCCTTCGCCATCGCGTTGATGATGCTCGCGGCGTGTGCGGGTTCACGCATGAGACTGCACCCTGCATGGTGTTTGGCGATCTTCGGCACCGGACATCCCATGTTGATGTCGACAATGTCTGCGCCCATGCCTTCGACAATTTGCGCAGCGTCAGCCATCGTCGACGGGTCGCCGCCAAAGATCTGAATCGAGACCGGTCGTTCTTCTTCAGTGTATTCGGCGTACTCGAGTGTGCGATCGATCCCGCGCACCAACCCTTCGGAACTCACCATCTCGGTGACGACCAGGCCGCATCCACCCTGTCGTTTCACCAATCGGCGAAACGCCGTGTCAGTCATCCCCGCCATAGGCGCCATGACGACGGGACTCGAGAGGGTGACGTTTCCAACCTTCAGAGGCATTTTATGAACCTTGGACCGTGGACCCTGTTGGACCCTGGACCATATCGATCTAATAAAGTCGAACATCCGCAGCATCGACCTCGACCGACACTCCCTGTCCGATAAGGTCTACGGAAAGAACGAGCCGCGCATGCGATCCTTTGCGCACCAGCCGCCCGACCACCCCTTTGAGCGGACCGTGGGTGACTTCAACTTTGTCGCCCTCGTGAATCAGCGGGCACGGATCAAACTGCAGATCGGACTCGACGAGCTGGCGAATCCCTGACAGTTCTTCTTCGGGGATGGCTGCAGGCGCCCCGTTGAACGACACGATGCTCACGGCGCCGACACATTTGAGCACCGGCACGCGTTGTTCAGCGGAGAACTTCGCGAAGCAGTACCCGGGGAACAGCGGCCACGACACCTGTTTTTTTCGGTCCTTCCAACGGCTCCACTTGAGCACGGTTGGAAGAAAGACGTCGATGCCTTTTTGTTCGAGCTGCTGGCGAACCACCTGCTCGTGGCGCGACCGCGTCCAGATCGCGTACCACGCCGCCGAATCAGTACCGTGCACGGGGAATCCTCAGTTCGTTTTTTTCTGCTGAGCCATGTGCTGCTCGTAGAGTTTTTTCAGCTCCTCGTCTTTCCACTCGATGATCGCCTGCCCGCGCATGCCCTTGAGGTACGCCTCCTCCAATTCAGCTGAGCGGGATGCAATGACGCGATTGCCGATTTCGTTGCGCACCTTGTCGAATGGTTCAACGGTCGAATCGGAGCGGGATTCCACTTTCAGAAGTTGATAGCCCTTCGGGGTGCGAATCGGCTGATCAATATCGCCAGCCTTGAGTGGCTCCAGCCGTTTGCGGAGCTCGTCGGCGAGTTCGGCGAGGTTGATGGGGCCAATGAGACCGCCGTTGGCTTTTGATGCTGACTCCGAGAATTCGGTGACGAGTGTGGTGAAGTCCTCGCCCTTGGCGGCGCGCTCACGGATGGTGGTCATCTTGGCCTGGGCCGCTTCATCGGCAGCCGCACTGAAAGAAAGCTGGCCGCTGACCGTCTCGGTGGGCACGGCGATAAACACTTCCCGCAGCGTCATCAGGGCCGGGGTCATGAACTGGTCGGGATTCGCCCGATAGTACTGCCGCGCCTCCTCCTCGGTGATGGTCAGGCGATTGTTGATCTCGTTGTTCCGCACGGCCTCGCGCAGGTACTGCTTCTCGAACTGCGCTCGCAGGTCCTCCATCGACATGCCCTGCTGCTTGAGCGCCGTCTGGAAGGTCGCATCATCCCACTTGTTCTCCTTCTTGATGCTCTCCTGCCAGTTTTTGCACTGTTCTTCGTTCATGCGGTAGCCAAGTTCACGGCCGCGCTGAATCAGAATCAAGTTATCCACGACCCCGGCCAGAAGGCCCGGCGTGATCTCGATGAGTGCTGCACGCAGTGAGGCGTCGTTCTGAAGATCCAGTTGTGACAGCGTTCGCTGATTGCGCTGCTGCAGTTCCGCAATCTGCATCTGCTCAAGTTCAGTCTTGGTAAAGACCGCGCCGTTCACTTTGACCAGCACACGCTGCAAGACCACCGGCCGCGCCGCTGGTGGCGCCGGCGCCGGCGTTTGCGCGGCCACCGTTCCAACCGCCGACATGACCGCGACCAGAGTTCCAGCAACAATTCGCTTCATAGACCCTTCAATCATAAGCCCCTCAGCCTGTGGTCAGGCCGCGGGCGACTTCGTCCAGCACATTACGGACGCGTTCAAAAACGCCGCCCGGAGCTCGGGGATCAAGCGGCACCTCCGCCAGGACCTCCTGGCGGCTGAACCCGCCGCTGACTTCGGCCGCAGTCGCACGGGTGGCCCACCATGACTCGCGTCCGGGAACGTCGACCGGTTTGGCGGTCTTGATGAATCGCCCCGGACCTGCCTGTTCAGACTTCGGCATGAGCTTTCCGGGCGGGGCCGGGGCGACCGACTTAGGGATCGGCGGGGGCCCTGCAGGCTTGGTCATCTCGAGTTTGATGACTGCCGGCGGCAAAAGCGTGAGATCTCCTCGATTTTGAACCAGTTTCAGCAGCCAAACCGGGTCCAGTTTGGCGTCTTGTCTAAATCTGAACACAACAGACGCCCCTTCACGATCCAGCGCCTCAATTCCTATGCGGTCTGCGGAGACTCTGATTCTGGCGTACTCTGCCAAGTTCAGCACTGAATCTGGTATTTGCCCATATCTGTCTGAAAGTTCGGAAACTAGACCGTCGACTTCGGCAACTGTTCGGACACTCGCCATCCGACGATAGGCCGCGAGCCGCTGATTCATGTCGGTGATGTAGCTCTCGTCGATTCGCAGGTTCAGCTTCAGGTTCACTGCCGCCCGACGGTCGTCTTCGAGCTCCTCACCCTTCAGTTCGCGAATCGTTTCTTCCAGCAGCTTGGTGTACATGTCGAAGCCGACGGCCTCGATGTGGCCGCTCTGCTGACCGCCAAGCAGATTGCCGGCGCCCCGGATCTCCAGATCCAGCGCGGCAACCCGGAAGCCGGAACCAAGGTCGCTGAACTCCCGAATCGCCGCCAGCCGTTTTCGGGCCACAGGCGACAAGGTCTGCTCTGGCGGAATCAACAAGTAGGCGTACGCCCGCCGATCCGACCTGCCGACCCGGCCTCTGAGCTGATACAGCTGCGACAGACCATACCTGTCCGCGCGGTTGATGATGATCGTGTTCGCGTTGGAGATATCCAACCCGTTCTCCACAATCGTCGTCGCCACCAGCACGTCGTATTTGTGCGCGACGAAGTCCACCATCACCTTTTCGAGTTCACCATCGCCCATCTGGCCGTGGCCGATGCCGATCTTCACTTCCGGCACGAGGCGCTGGATCAAGCCGGCGATGGAGAAAATTGATTCCACGCGGTTGTGCACGAAATAAATCTGGCCGCCGCGTTCCAGCTCCGTCCGCATGGCGCGCGCGATGACTTCCTGGTCGAACTTCACCACGTGCGTCTGGATGGAGAGTCGATCGCGCGGCGGGGTCTCGATGATCGACATGTCGCGAATCCCCACAAGCGACATGTTGAGTGTGCGTGGAATCGGCGTCGCGGTCATCGTCAACACGTCGACCTTCTTGCGCATCTGTTTGATGCGCTCCTTGTGCGACACACCAAACCGCTGTTCTTCGTCGACGACAAGCAGGCCGAGATCGCGGAAGGCGACATCCTTCGACAGCAGACGATGGGTGCCGACGATGATGTCGAGCTGGCCGGAGGCAAGTGTCTCGAGCGTCTGCTGCTGCTCGGACTTGGTGCGGAAGCCGCTGACCATGTCGATGCGGACAGGGAAGCCACCGAACCGTTCCTTGAGCGTCCGTTCGTGTTGGAAGGCAAGCACGGTCGTCGGCGCAAGGAAGGCGACCTGCTTGCCATCCATCACGGCTTTGAAGGCGGCGCGCATGGCCACTTCCGTCTTGCCGTAACCGACGTCTCCGCAGAGCAGGCGATCCATCGGCATCGTGGACTCCATGTCCTTGGTGATGTCGTTGATCGCCGACTGCTGGTCGGTCGTCAGCTCGTACGGAAACGCATCGTCAAACTCCTGCTGCCAGTGGGAGTCCGCGGTGAAGGCGTGGCCGACCACGGCCTTGCGCGCGGCGTAGAGCTTGAGGAGCTCCTCGGCCATGTCGCGCATCGCTTTCTTGACGCGGGTCTTGGCTTTTTCCCAGGTGGTTCCGCCGAGTTTGTCGAGGGCGGGCGCTGCACCACCGGTGTACTTCTGGACGAGGTCGAGCCGGTCGAGCGGGACAAACATTTTGTCTTCGCCCGCATACCGCAGTTCCATGAACTCCTGTGGTTCACCTGCGCCGACGGTCATTTTTTTGAGGCCGACAAACTTGCCGATGCCGTTGTCGATGTGGACGACGAGGTCGCCGACTTTGAGGTCACGGAAGTCGGAGACAAAGGTGCGCGCGGCGGACTTGCGTTTTTCGCCGCTGCGGCGTTCTTCGTCGAAGAGGTCGGTTTCCGCAAAGATGAGGAAGGTGCCCGACGGCAGATGGAAGCCGCGTGAGAGATGACCTGTGGTCACCAGGACCTGCGCGCGGGTCAGGTCTTCGTTGTCGCCGATCGCGCGTGCACGAATTTCGTAGTCGGCCAGCAGCTCCATCGTCCGTTCGGCGCGGCCCTGTGTGGCGGCGACAAAGATGGTGGTTTCGCCACGCTCCTGGGCGCGACGGATCTCTTCCACCCAGTCACCAAGTCGCCCGCGATATTCCAGGACGGGTTGGCAGGGGACATGGATGTCGGTGGTGTCATCGAGCGCGAGTTGGCTGATTCGGCGTGCCTTGTCCAGCCAGCCGGCGATCTCTTCCCACGGTTGTGCGAAGTGTTCGTAGGGTGGCGTGCTTGGAACGCGCACGAGCGCGTCGGCTGCGCTCTGGCGCCATTGCTCCTCGAGCGCCAGGCCCTTCTGCGTCACATCGTCCAGTTCATAGACGAGCACGGTTGCGCCGGCGCGTCTCGCGTACGAAATGAAAGACGCGCTGCGGTCGTCCGCTTCGGCGGCAAGTGCAGCTTCCGCGCTGTCATCGTAGCCCGGCTGTGGCAGCAGATCACGCTGAGGACTCAGCGTGATCGCGTCGAGGGCTTTAAGCGATCGTTGTGTGGCCGCGTCGTACTGTCGAACCGACTCAATGATGTCGCCGATGAACTCCAGACGAATCGGCTGCGCCTCGGAGGCGGGGTAGAGGTCAACCACTCCGCCGCGCACAAAGAACTCGCCGTGTTGATCGACCGGGTCCTGGGGGACAAATCCTGCGTCCACGAGATGCTCTCGCAGCAGTTGGGGATCGATCTCGACGCCTGGTTTCAGTAGAAGACTGGCCGTCGCGAATCTGGCCGGGTCGCTCAGTCGTGGAGGCAACGCGCGAGCGGAGGCAATCACCAGTCTCGCCGTGCCAGTGGTCAGCCCTGTGAGTGCGCGGGCGCGCGCGGATGCCACTTCGAGGTGAGGCGCAAGGCCGCGGTAGGGGTCCACTTCCTGCGAGGGGAAGGGAAGGACGGCCTGTGCCGCCTGGCCGTCCGAGAGACCCAGCATGGCGCTCAGGAAGAACCGCGCGTCGCCGGTCATCTGTTCGACGTCGGCGTCGGTCGGGACGACGAGCACGACGACAGAATCCTGGGCTATCGCGGCCGCATGGAATGCGGTGGCCCCTGGTCCGAGGCCGGCAAGACGTGGAACGGCCCTGGTCAGGCCCGCGCGGGAGGCGGCTGACTTGAGGAGCGAACGAAAGGCGAGCGACGCAGACGGATGGAGCACAGGTGTTGCGACCCACCATGGTAACGCAGCGGGCGCGTTACTTCAGTCGGGTTTGGACGGTGTTGACGATGTTGGTTGTGGACCAGCCCTGTTCGAGGGGCATACGGACGACCTTACCGCCTCGGGCTTCGACGACATCGCGACCGACGATCTTGTCGGCGGCCCAATCGGCGCCCTTCACCAGCACGTCGGGCTGCACGGCCGAGATGATTTCGTCGGGCGTGTCTTCATCGAAGACGACCACGGCGTCCACACATCTGAGAGCGCCGAGGATCTCCGCGCGTTCGTGTTCCGGCGTGATCGGCCGGGTTGGACCCTTGATGGCGCTCACCGACCGATCGGAGTTGAGGCCGATGATCAGGGTGTCCGCCTCGGCCCGCGCGGCCTGCAGGTACCGGACATGTCCCGGGTGCAGGATATCGAAGACGCCGTTGGTAAACACGATGCGTTTCCCGGCGGTGCGGGAATGAGTCGCCCACTCCGCTGCAGCGTCTCGAGAGGTCAGGAACACGTTGGAAGGGTATCAGAGGGGCAGGCTGCATCAGTAGCGCGGCTGGTTTGCACTAGCGCGGCCTGGTCTTGAAGGCCGCGATCCAACGCCAGCGGATGGGCGGGTCCCAGTGGTGCCCTCCGGCTCGATGACGCGGAAAAAGCGGCGCTCCCGGGACTTCGTCTATCGTCCAGCGCGTGGGGGCCCCCAGCCCCACGCGTCAGTCGATGCCGTGGATGTGTTGAACGTGACCGATCTGCCCGGCTCGTTGCTGCGAACGGCCGCGCGCACCGCGCGCGAGGCGCCAGGCGACATCTTCCAAGGCGGTCGATCTGGCGGGGCCGGCGCGAGTTCAATGTTTAGCGACGGTACGTCGCACGTGCCGGCGATGGTTGTTCCTCCTGTCTCGTCAGAGTCAGGCGGCGGGTTGTCATGGGCAGCCGACCTCGACGACGATGGGCTCAAGCTGCTGCCGCTGTTCGCAGTCGCAGCGATAGCGGTGGGCCTTTTCGCTGCGGGCAGCGTCGTGTGGGCGGCTCCTCAGTTGCTCGCCGAGATTCTCGTGGATGGTGCAATCGCGGGCGGCGCATATCGAAAGCTCCGCCGGGGCAACTGGGCAGGGGGTGTCGTGCGCCGCACATGGAAACCGATGCTCGCGATCTTCGTCGCGTTCGTGCTGCTCGGCGTCGCCGGGCACTACTTCAATCCCGACGCGGACTCAATTGGGGACTGTTTCGGTAAGCGACTCCGAAGCTGACGACGTCCGAGGATGGGTGAATAAAAGCAGGCAAAGCTATTTCTCGGCTCTCCGACCCTTCCAAGAACCTCTGGGAAAGGTCCAGGTGTCTAAGCTGGCTCGAGCGGCTCGCCCGCATGCACTGCGTCGTGGCAAACATTGCAGAGCGTCACAAGGTTATCTGGCGTATTGGTTCCGCCATCCACGTGGCGAACAACGTGGTGGACTTCGAGGTTGCGTGGATCATTTGGATCCCAATCCCGTCTGTTCCAGGCGCAGCGGTAACACGAATATCTGTCCCTCTGCAGAACCAGTCGACGGTCGCGATCGTTGATTTGCCTGTCGTGCTCGGGCGCCTGCTGAGCACTCGTCATGACGTAAACGCCGACCGGCAGGTCCGGCCTGCCAGTTGACTTGGTAACGATCGGCCAGCCGTATTCTGTTCGCAGTTCCCTGACCCTACGAGCCCATTCTGTTTTGTCGTTTGCGACATAGCGGAGTTCGTCTCCGGTCACCTGTTCTCCGACGTTCTGGAGAA
>JBKJTD010000366.1:0-10208 GCA_046590915.1 Vicinamibacterales bacterium | reverse complement strand
ATTTGATCAATGCGCTGCTGGTCACGGGCTTTCCCCCCAGCACGTCGCCGGCCGACCCCAGCCTTCTGACGGCCCGTGCCCGTGACAGGAATGCCGTAAAGATCGTGAGTTGCTCCTCGCGCTCGGCCGGCGACGTGCTGGGGGGAAAGCCCGTGACCAGCAGCGCATTGATCAAATCGTCAGCGGACGAAACCGAGAGGCGGCGACCGTTGACACGCGCGCCCTGACCACGCTCCACCGTGAACAGTTCGTCGGCGATCGGATCATAGATGACACCGACGTCCACCCGGCCATCAATTTCCAACGCGATCGATGTACAGAACAAGGCCAGGCCATGCGCGAAATTGGTCGTGCCGTCAATCGGATCCACGATCCAGCGAAAGGGGGCGCCGGCGGCGCTTGAGCCGCCCGACTCTTCGCCCAGAAACGCATGGGAGGGAAAGCGCCGCTCGAGGCGCGCACGAATTTCCTGTTCAACGGCCACGTCCGCCTCGGTGACCAGGTCGATGGCCCCCTTCATTCGGATGGTGAGATCGCTGCGAAAAAACTTTCGGGCGATGGTGCCGGCAGCCAGAGCGGCGTCAATGGCAGCAGCCAGGTACGCGGGGTCGGGAGTCAGAGCTTTTTCACCATTCGGACCGACATGCCGCCTTCGGGCCTGCGCGTAATCGCCACATCGTCCATGAAATTACGCATGAAAAAGATGCCCCGGCCGCTGGACTTGAGCAGATTTTCAGGTGCGAGCGGATCGTCGACTTCCTGGAAGTCAAACCCTTCGCCCTCATCAAGCACCGTCACGGAAAATTCACCGGGATTGGCACGTGGCGCCAGCGCGAATTCCACCGTGACGTGTTTGTCGGGGTTCTCCCGGTTGCCGTGTTTGACGGCGTTGATGACCGACTCGCGCACCGAGACACTGACCCAATGGGTCGAGTCCTCGTCAAGGCCCGCGATCGCCGACATGCGATCACTGAGGGCCTGCACGAGGTCGAGCAGGTGGAACGAGCTCGGTATTTCGAGGCGGATAAGGTGTTGGTCGGTCAACATGGCCGCGATTCAGTAACATACTATTCGCAAAACGGCTTTAGAAATGTCCACGTTGCCGCTTTCTCCCATTCGTTCGCTGTCTGGTCGCTTGGCCGTCCCAGGCGACAAGTCCATCTCTCACCGGTATGTGCTGCTCGGCGCGCTGGCCCGCGGGCGCACGTCGGTCAGCCATTTGTCCCCGGGGGCCGACGTGGGGGCGTCGCTCACGTGTATCGAGCAACTGGGTGCCCAGGTGCGCCGGCTGTCGGGTGATGCGGTGGAGATCGACGGCTGGGGCGCATCCGGCCCCAGTGCTCCGCTGACCCCGCTCGACTGTATGAACTCGGGCACCACCATGCGGATTCTCATGGGGCTGCTGGCCAGGTACCCGATTTCGGCCACGTTCATCGGCGACGCGTCGCTTTCGAGCCGGCCAATGGGGCGGGTCATCACTCCCCTCTCGCTGATGGGGGCGCAGATCGATTCGGTGTCCGGTCGGGCGCCGGTCTCCCTTGTGGGCGGTGGACTGCGCGCCATCACCTGGAACAGCCCAGTCGCAAGCGCGCAGATCAAAAGCGCGGTGGTGTTTGCGGGCCTGGGCGCTGAGGGCACCACTGAAGTGATTGAGCCGGCCCCGACCCGGGATCACACCGAGCGCGCCTTTCCGCTCTTTGGCCTGCACTGCGAAGTGGTCGAGCGCGCGGTGCGCGTGGCCGGCGGCCAACTCGCGTCGGCGCCGGAGCGGCCGCTGCGGGTGCCCGGCGACCCGTCCTCGGCCGCAGTCTGGGCCTGTGCAGTGGCGTCGCTGCCAGGCTCATCGGTGACGCTGACAGGCGTGGCCCTCAACAGTCGCCGCCTCGGCTTTGTCGCCGCGCTGCGTCGATTGGGCGCCGATATCACCATCGTCGAAGACGAGATCATGGGTGGCGAACCCGTCGGGACCATCACCGTGACCTACGGCACTGCCACCGACGCCTCGATCAACGCCGATGAAGTGCCTGGGCTCATCGATGAGCTGCCCGTGCTCGCCGCGTGCGCCGCACAGGGACGCCGGCTGGAGGTGCGCGGGGCCGAAGAATTGCGCGTGAAAGAGAGTGACCGCATCACGGCGTTGGTGACCGGCCTGCGCAACCTCGGCGTGACCGCGGAAGAATATCCGGACGGATTCCTGATCGACGGCCGCGCCGGACGTGCCACTGGCGGACGCGCGGATGCGGTGCACGACCATCGACTCGTCATGGCGTTTACGCTCGTGGCCCTTGGCGCGACCGGCAACACGACCATCGACAGTGCAGAGAGCGTCTCGGTGTCGTACCCGACGTTTCTCTCGGACCTTCACCAGCTGGCCAGATGACCGTCGACAAGATTTATCTGGTCGGCTTCATGGCGTCGGGCAAGAGCACCGTCGGGCGCCACCTCGCGGCGCGGCTTCGCTGGCGTTTTGAGGATGTCGACCATCTGATTGAAGTGCGCGAACAGAAGACGGTCGCCGAGATTTTTGCCAGACACGGAGAGCCCCACTTTCGCACGGCCGAACGCGACATTCTTGCGCTGCTCCGGCCCCTGCGCCATGTCGTGATTGCGACGGGCGGCGGGACATTCGCCGAGCCCGATAACCGTGCGGTCATCAGCGTCGACGGCGCATCGGTCTGGATCGACGTCCCCTTGCAGGAACTGGTCGCGCGCATCCCGCTTGATGGCCGACGGCCCCTGGCCGCAGACCGCGGAGCGCTCGAGCGCCTCTTCGCGGCGCGCGTCGACACCTACCGGCTGGCGCATGTGCGCGTGCAGGCCGCCCGCTCATCGGCCTCGGCCGTTGCGGACCGCATCCTGGAAGCCCTGCACGCGATGCCGGGGGGCATCGTGCCCTGACGCATGCGCATTCTGATTCTGAGCGACATTCACAGCAACATCGAGGCACTCGACGCCGTCCTGGCCGAGGCGGGCGACGGCTATGACACGACCATCTCTCTTGGCGACGTCGTCGGCTACGGGCCTTCGCCGGTCGAGGTGATTGACCGATTGGACACTCTGGCGCCCCGATGGGTGGTGCGCGGCAACCACGACCGTGTCTGCGCGGGCATCACTGATTCACGCACATTCAGCCCGGCAGCGCGGACCGCCATCGAGTGGACCCGGCTCCAACTGCCCCCGGCCACACTGGCCCGCCTCGCCGCGCTGCCCATTGGGCCGATTGCGATCGATGCGCACACCACCATCTGCCACGGCGCGCCCAACGACGAGGATTATTACCTGCTCGACAGCGCGGATGCACGACTGGCGTTCTCCAGCCAGTCCTCCCACCTGTGCCTGCACGGGCACACGCACACGCAAACCATATTCAGATTGCAGGGGGGGGCGGTGTACGACGAAACGCCGGCCCGCCGGACGAGGCTGACGGTGACGCTTGAGCCCGGGAGCCGATATTTGATCAACCCGGGGTCAGTGGGCCAGCCGCGCGACAGCGATGCGCGCGCCGCATACGCCATTCTCGACACTGAAGCGCACACGATGGAACTCCGTCGCGTCCCCTATGACATTGCCGGTACGCAAGCGCGTATTCGAGCCGCAGGACTCCCAGAGCCGCTCGCCCGCCGGCTCGCGACAGGCGACTGACCCGCCGACTAACTCACATCCCTCGGCTCCCAGAACCTACGGCGCCTTTCGGGCCGCCCGTTCTTCGCGGCGCTTGAGCTCCACCGCAAACGCGTCTTTTGCGGCGCGTGAGCCGAGCACCCAGCCAAGGACAACGCCCAGCAGCAGCACGGCCGGGATGAACAGGAAATGTGACGACGTCATGCGCGAGCCTACCGGGATCCGCGATCAGTCAGGCGCTTGCGCACCGAATCGATATCCTGCTCAACCTTGCCCATGCGGCGCCAGATCATCCAGACGTAGGCCATCAGCGCGACCCACACAAAGCCGTACGCGTAAAAGACGAGCGGCGTGGCCGGCAGTACTTCGCGGTTGGCCAGTTCACTCATGGGCACAAAGCCCTCAGTGGCGGCGGGCGGCTGCTGTGCCGCCAGCGGCACGAGCACGGTTGCGACACAGATTATGAAAGCAGCGATCCATCTCATGGCTCAGTCCTCGATTTCAGCGTACACAGCTTCCACTTCTTGTCGGGCCTTCTCCAGCCGGACGCGCAGCAACAACAGCGCCACATACAGACACGCGAATGCCGCGAAGCACCAATAAAAGGGAATCCGCATTTCCGGCGCGAGTGACCGTACCACCGTGGTCTTGGGGTGCATAGTGCGCCAGACATTCACCGACCAGTAGACAAACGGGACGTTGGCCATGCCGAAGACACCGACCGCCGCGGCAAGCACATCACTGCCCGGGCCGGCAAAGCGGCGAAGCATCATGTAGGCGACAAAGATCAGCCAGAGCACAAGCGACGTTACCAGACGGACATCGCCCCAATCCCACCAGACGCCCCAGGCCTTTCGCGCCCAGAGTGGTCCGGTCACCAGCACGATGATGCCGAACAGCACGACCAATTCCGCGCCGGCAATCGCGACGCGATCCGCTTTGGGCGACCGTTTGGCCAGATAGATCGCGCTCGCGATGCCGCAGACAAACGCGGACGCAAACATCACGCTGGCCGCCGGCACGTGGTAATAAAAAATGCGTTGAATCAACCCCATCGTCGACTCGTATGGCGCCGAGTCAATCACAAACGGCGAAGCGCCAAACAGCACTGTGCCCATCAGCAGCAACGCGGCGACTACACGTGTCTGTCCCATACCGTCCCCGTCTCCTACTCCGCCATCACGGCGCCAAACACCCAGAGGGCGAGTGTCAGAAAGACCGCGTCAAAGAATACCAGCATGGAGAGCCAGACCTCGGCGCGCGCCAGATTCGGTTCCGCCGTCAGCAAGGCCGCTGTTCCACTCACACCGGCGATCATGACCGGCACCGTCAGCGGATAGAGCACGACCGGCAGCAACACGTCGCGCGACTGGCTGCGGTTGAGCATGGCGCCAAACAGGGTGCCCACGCCCGCAAAGCCCAGACCGCCGGTGACCAGCAACGCGAGCAGGTGCCAGAACACGCCATCGAGCGACACCCGAAACAGCACCACAACCAACGGGCCGACCACCGCGACCACCATGGACATGACCGCCAGCATGCCGATGAGTTTGCCCAGATACAGCGCGGCGCGTTCGACCGGCGCGAGGAGCAATGCCTTGAGCGTCTCCGATTGCCGTTCCCGCTCGAAGGTGCGTCCCAGCGCGAGCGTGCCTGAAAACGCCAGAGCGACCCACAATATGCCGGCCGCCGCGTCGGTCAACGGTGTGCCTTCCACCACAAAACTGAACGAAAACATGAGGACCACCGCCACGGCGAAAAAGACCGTCGTGTAGACGAGTTCGCGACTACGGGCTTCGATGACCAGGTCCTTGCGGGCAATGATCCACGCGGCCGTGAGGATGCCTGGAGTCACGTCGCCTCCTGCAGCGCCTGGCGATATCGCGCACGAAGGGTGCCGCTACCCGCCGCAATTGGATGGGCCTTGCCGCGTTCAATACACACCGCATCATCCACCACGGACTCCGCGGTATCGAAGTCGTGCGTCGCCATGATGACGATGGCCCCATCAGTCGCCAGCGTTTTCAGTCGGCCAATCAACACGTCAGCCGACGCGTCATCAAGCCCGGTAAACGGTTCGTCAAGCAACACCAGACGAGGACGATGCAGGAGGGCGCGCTCGAGGGCCAGACGCTGTCGGAGGCCGCGCGAGAAGCCGCCGGCGCGGTCGTCGGCACGGTCCGAGAGCCGGCCAAGCGCCAACGCGTCGGCGACCCGGGCATCGAGGGGCTCGACACCATACAGCCTGCCAAAAAACGCAAGGTTCTCAGCGGCCGTCAAGTCGGGATACAGAAACAGGTCGTGGCCCAGCACACCGATGGATGCACGCAGCGCGTCCCCGGCGTCGTGCGCACGGTGATCGCCGTAAAGCACGTGCCCCGAGGAAGGCATGAGCAAGGTGGAGAGGATATTGAGAAGCGTCGACTTGCCCGCCCCGTTTGGACCAAACAGCCCGAGCACCCGACCGGCTGTTGCCTCCAGCGTGACCTTCGATAACGCGCGCCGACGGCCGTAGGTCCGGGAGACCTCAGTGACCCGAACGGACGTGAAATCGAGATCAGGCACGCCGGGCCGGTGCCGTGACGGCGCCCCAGACGCCCCAGCTGATGACGGCAAACGCCAGCGCCAAAGCCGTCCACTGCGGCCACGTGGGATGGTGCGGCAGTCCTGTGATGTCGACCGTCAGTGACTGGCCCGCCGCAATGGCCGGACCCGATCCAAAGATCAACGGCTGTCCGTTGTTGCTCACGACGTTGCGGGTGGTCACTTGAGGCGAGGCAATTTCCAGCGTGCCACGTTGTTCAACAAGCAACGTCAACTGTTGCAGCATCGCCGGCCACTGCTGGTCAATGCGTGCCGTCGCGCCCCGGTACGGCAGTTCGTACGCAACCTGCGCCACCGTGGGACCTGGCGAAAACGGGCCGGTGACAATGACGCGCGGGCCATTGGCAGTGGCCTGTGTCGTAGACCCTTCGAGCATGGAGGCACCACGGGCCTCAGTCGGCAATTCAAAAATCAGCGGACCATCGATGTCGACCGGCGTGTCCAGTGCGTTGACGATTTCGAGCACGTAGAAGATGCGCAGCGCATTCTCGGCGAGTTCGACGATGACGCGCGACTCGGGGCCAAGCGTGACCGTGCCTTTGACGGCCGGGACGGTGGGCGCGGGCGGTGCGCTGTCGACCGGGGCCGCGTCCGGATCCGCGCCAACCAGCGCGACCATCATGCCCGTCAGCGCGATCGGAATGGGCTGTGAATCCAGCCGCACGCCATCCAGCATCGTCGACACGCGGACGCTGTTGCCTGCGCGCAGTCCTGACACCAGCGCGCGACCGTCAGCGCCGGTGGTGACTGTGACCGACCGACCGTCGATGTTCACATCCACCTGGTGGCCTGAGACACTCTTGTCAAAGCTGCCGCGCGCGACACGGACGGTCAGACTGCCCGGCGGCACGTCAGCCGATGGCAACGGACGGCCCGACATCTCCCGAAAGTTGGGCATCTGTGCCTGAGCGTTCACTGCACTGAGCACCAGAAGAATTAGACCGAGCACCGAGCATCTCACGCGTTCTGACTCCCAAGCCGTTCGCCACACTGTTTGCAGAACTTGGCGTCGCCGTCGTTGCTGGTGCTGCAGCGCGGGCAGACGGCTGCGCGGGTGCTTGCCGTACGCGCAGCAACCACGACCGGCGCCGCATCCGGCGGGATGTGTTCGAGCTGCTCCATGAGGAGCAATGCCCGCTGCTTGAGCCGACCGAGCATGTCCTGATAGTCGGACTCGCTGACTTTTTTCATCCCGAAGTCGAACTCGAGATCCTTGATGGCGCGCAGCACGGTGAACTTGTCCTGCTCCAGCACGTCGCGCTGACGCTGCCCGAGCACCGGCGTCTGGTTGCGATCAAGAAACGCCATCAACGTCTGATGCAGCGCGTAGGCGGTGTACCCGGTTGCCAGCGCCGCTGCACTGATCAGCAACAACGCGGCCGGGTGGGTATCGCGTGCCATGACCACGGCCGCGGTCGCCGCGATCATCGACAGCAGGACGTAGAAATGTCCAGCCGTAAAGGGCGCGGACTCAGTCGAGGTCCCGGAGCTCATCGTCCAACCTCGCTTCCCGTGCCTCAGTGGCGGCCGTCTGCGGAGGGGCGGGTACCGGTGTCCCATTGCCCTTGCGCGTCCAGCGCACCGCCACGCCGCCGACCACCAGAATGCCCACCAGGCCGACGGCGTACGGCAGGAACCACGCCAGGCGGTTGAAGCCTTCATCGATCGGCGAGGCCAGCACTTCCTGACTGCCGTATTTCTTGACGTAAAAATCCACGACTTCGTCGTACGACTTTCCGGCTGCCACCAGGTCGGCGATCTCCGAGCGCATGGCTTCCGCGGTGCCACACGTGCACTCCCCAACCCGTTTGCGGCCGCAGGTGCCGCACATGCACACGATGTTGGCTCGCAGTTCCTTTTCGACCGGACTGCGAGGGACGAGCAGCACGACCTGCGAATTCTCGATGTGCTGCGCGTGGGCGTGCGGAACCAATCCCCCCAGCATAAACAGGAGCATCGTGGTGGTCGCCGCTGCGGCGGGCACCTTGGCGGCCGCATAGGCCGTGGCTCGCTCTGGCAACAACGACAGAATCGTCCCGATGGCCATGATGCCGAATCCGAACCACACCCAGTTCACGAGAGGATTCACCGTGACTTCAAACGTCGCACGCTGCGTCTCGAGCTGATAGGCCGCCAGCACGATGTACAGGTCTTCACTGAAGCCTCGTCGAATCGCCACTTCGGTGGTGGGCTCATCTTCGCGATCGCGGAAGAACCAGCGCGCCGGATACATGCCGCCCATCGGCTCCCCGTTTTTGGTCACCGAGGTGTGACCCGTAATCATCTGCTTCTGCCCGTCGTCGGTGACCTTGAGCGCGTCGTACTTCACCACGTAGTCGCCGATGGCGACTTCCTGGCCCGGTTCGAGATTGACCTGTTCCTCCAGCTTGAAGCCGTTGCCGGCAAAGCCGAAGAAAATCAACACGATGCCCAGGTGCACGATGTATCCGGCGTACCGGCGCCGTGACCTCGCAAACAGCCCGACCAATGCGGTGAACCGATCCGTGCCGGTCGCGCGCTGGCGCACGCCCGAGCCACGCCAGAATTCCTGCACGATGGTGCCGAGCACAAAGCCGCACAAGCCGAAACACAGTCCAGCGGCCCAGAAGTTCACGCCGAGGAACATGACGATGCTCATGGCCACTATCCCGGTAAGTGCCGGAATTAGCAGTTGCTGCGCCAAGTTGCTCATCGCCGACTTACGCCAGGCGAGCAGCGGCCCAATTCCGGCGAGCAGGAGCAGCGTCAGCCCAATCGGCAACATCCACTTGTCGAAGAACGGCGGACCAACGGTCAGGCGTTCCCCACGCAGCGCTTCGCTGATGGTGGGAAACATCGTGGCGAACAACACAAAAAATGCCGAGAACAACAAAATCCAGTTGTTGGCCAGGAACGCCGCTTCGCGCGAGGCCCACGAGTCGAGTTCATTGCGGGCGCGGAGCATCGGCATGCGCCAGATAACCAGCCCGAAACTGACGACCAGAATCACGATCATGAAGATCGTGAACATCCAGGCCAGTTCGCGGTCCTCGCCAAAGGCGTGCACCGACTGCACAATGCCCGACCGCGTCATGAACGTGCCGAAGATGGTCAGGAAGAACGTCATGATGACGAGCGAGACGTTCCATACCTTCAACATGCCGCGCCGTTCCTGCACCATCACCGAGTGCAGAAACGCGGTGGCCGTAAACCACGGGAGCAGGCCGGCGTTTTCCACCGGGTCCCAACCCCAGTAGCCGCCCCATCCCAGTTCTTCGTACGCCCAGAGCCCTCCAAGGGCCAACCCCAGACTGAGGAACAACCACGAGGTCATCGTCCAGCGACGCACCGCGCGCAGCCACGAGTCATCGAGCTGTCCGGAGATCAGCGCCGCAAGGCCGAACGCAAAGGGAATGGTCATGCCCACGAAGCCCAGATACAGCATCGGCGGATGGATGACCATGTAGAAGTTCTGCAGCAGCGGGTTCAGGCCACGGCCGTCAGCGGGCGTCGAGAGCAGATGCGTCTCAAACGGATTGTTGTGGATAACCAGCAGGAACAGAAAAAACATCTGCACCACGGCGATGACCGCCACGACCCATGGAATCAACAGGCGATGGCGTTCCCGGTTGACGTGAACCGCGACACTGGCAAAGATCGCGAGCAGCGTCACCCAGAACATCAACGATCCGTCGAGGCCGCCCCAATACGAGGTGAGCTTGAAGAACAGCGGCATCGACGAGTCCGAGTAGCTGTTGATGTATTTGATGCTGTAGTCGCCCACGACGAACGAGTAGACGATGACCGCCGAGAGCACCAGCATGAGGCCCGTCAGCACGTGTGCGAGTCCGACGGCGCCGTTGGTCAGCGGGGTGCTGCGGCGACGGCCTCCGGCGATACCGGCAGCAAAGGCCGCTGCGGCGACGACAAACGCCGCCAATATGAGGAACGTTCCTAGGGTGGCCACGCGTTACCGCACCGCTGCGGGCAACGCATCGGCTTCG
>JBKJTD010000354.1:0-15197 GCA_046590915.1 Vicinamibacterales bacterium | reverse complement strand
CGACACACTCGACGATTTGCTGCGTCGCGGCGAGATCGCGCCCGATCCCGACTCCGGGGAGTTCAAGCTCACCGAGCAGGGGCGACGCGAGGGCGCCCGGAGGTTTGCGGACGAATTCGCACCGCTGTTGTCACAGGGCCGCGGCGAGTGCAACGACCCGAACTGTGACTGCCACGGGAACCCGCTTGGCGCCAGCGAGTGTCATCGGGGGCGATAGGTGGCTGCGTCACTGGCGAACGCCGACCGTTGCTGCGCCGCGTGCAGGCAAGCTTGGAAATGACGGACCTGTTCAGGTGCGCCGCCGCAGCCGCAGCGGCCCGACTTGACACCGTTGGCGCTGACTTCTAACCTTCGAGCACCATGCACTCACGCGAGCAGGTCAAGACGATCACCGACAAAATTTTCAACATGGCCACCGCCGATGCGGTTGAGGTCAATTTCAACTCGTCCGAACGCTCGGGTACACGCTTTGCGAATTCGTCGATTTCGGCAAACCTGGTCCAGTTCGACCAGCAGTTGACCGTCACGACGTATTTCGGGTCGAAGTCGGCGAGCCAGGCGACACGCGACTTCAGTGACGCGTCGCTCAAGGCGCTCGTCGCCGAGACCGAGGCCGCCGCCAAGGCCGGCCCCGATCGGCCCAATGCGCCGAGCCTGCTTGGCGCGCAGGACTACATCCCCGTCGACGCGGCATTGGCCAACGCCAAGGCGTTTGGGCCGGCCGAGCGCGCCAGGATGGTGCGCACGAGCATCGACATCAGCAAGAAACTGGGTACCGTCGGCTCCGGCTACATCCCCAAAATGCACCAGACCACCTGCGAGGCCAACTCGAAGGGCCTGTTTGCGTTCTACGAAATGGCTGAAGCGAGTTTCATTCTCACGTGTCGCATGGCCGATGGCAGTGGGTCAGGTTGGGCCGGCACCACGGGCATCAAGGACATCAGCATGATCGACCCGGTGGAAATCACCGAGGTCGCGTCGAAGAAGGCGCTCGACAGCCGCAAGGCGCGCGCACTGGAACCGGGCCGCTACACGGTCATCCTCGAGCCGCGCGCGAACGCGCGTTTCCTCTCGCTCATGACCGGGATCTTCGGCGGCGGTGGCGGCACCTTCATGCAGGGCAAAAAGCCCGGCGACAAGTTGTTCAGCGATCTGGTCACCCTCAAGAGCGACATCGGCAATCCGATTCTCAGACAGACGACGATGCTCGGTGACAACACGCCGGCGGCGCCAACCACGTGGCTGGAGAAGGGCGTGTTGCGCAATCTCGCCGGTGGCCCGAACAGCACCAATCCCAAGGCCAACGTGAACATGAGCCTGGTGATGGAAGGCTCGGACCTGTCCACGGCCGACATGATCAAGCAGACCAAGCGCGGCCTGCTCGTCACGTTCTTCTGGTACATCCGCGGCGTCGACAACGACACGCTGCTCAACACCGGGATGACGCGTGACGGATTGTTCCTCATCGAAAACGGCGAAATCACCATGCCGGTCCAGAACTTCCGCTGGAACATGTCGCCGCTGGTTGGCTACAACAACGTATCGCTGGTCGGCAAATCTGTCCCGATGCATATGGGGGAGTCGTATGACGGCGGCAACTCCGCGTTGATTCCACCCGTGCGCATGGAAGACTTTTTCATGACGTCCTCGTCGCCCGCTGTCTAACTCAGGAAAACGCATCATGAATTTCACTCGCAGAAACTTCATCAAGACGGTGGGCGCCTCGGGCCTCGTGCTCGCCTCGCACGATCTGGTCGCGGACCTCATCGCGCAGACACCCGCCGGCAATCCCCTCCAGTCCAAGTTCAAGGGACTCGCCGATCAGGTGCTCGCGCAGGCCAAGGCGGCCGGCTGCACGTACGCGGACATCCGGTTTACGCGCTCCGCGTCCATGAACATCAACGCCAGCGGCAACAGTGGGCGAGGTGGTCAGGTGGAAGGCGCGTTTGGCGGCCGCGGCGGCGGCGGTGGTGGCCGTGGCGGTGGCGGCGGCGGTCGCGGCGGTGGTGCGGGATTTGGCGGGCCGCAGGGGTTTGCCGCATTCGGCAACGGCGCAGGTCCTCGCGGCCCCGCCGGCTTCGGTGTTCGCGTCATTCACAGCGGCGTCTGGGGTTTCTCCTCGAGCCCGATTGTCACCGAAGACGAAATCAAGCGCGTGACGGCAGTGGCGATTGATGTCGCCAGGGCAAGCGCTGTCGCGAAGACGTTCGACGTGCGCCTCGCACCAGTGCCCGCGTTCAGCGCACACTGGAAGTCGCCGATGCGCAAGGATCCGACGACGGTGCCGCAGTCGGAGATGCAGGACTACGTGCAGAAGGTCGTGGACCTCGTGATGAAGGTGCCCAACGTGGTGTCGGTCAACTCGAGCGTCAACATGGGCTACGACTGGCGTTACTTCGCCTCGTCGGAAGGGTCGTACATCGAACAGGAAATCTACGACACGCAGCCCCAGTTCAACGTCACCGCGCGTGTGAACGATGTGACCCGGTCGCGTCAGTTCACCGCTGTGCCCAAGACGGCAGGGTGGGAGACGGCCGAAGAATCCGGCATGATCGAAAGCGCGGAGCGCATTGCGAACGAAGCCGTGGAGTTCTGCACCGCGAAGCCGATCGGCATGGGTGTGAAGGATCTGATCCTTTCGCCGTCGCATGCCATGCTCACGATTCACGAAATCATCGGGCACCCGACCGAGCTTGATCGCGTGATGGGCTACGAAGCCAACTACGCCGGCACCAGCTTCATCAAGGTCGGCGATGTCGGCACACTCAAGTTCGGCTCGAAGATGTTCAACGTCACCGCCGACCGCAACATGCCTGGCGCCATGGGCACTGTCGGGTACGACGATGACGGTGTGAAGACGCAGAGTTGGCCGATTGTGCGCGACGGCATTCTCGTCGGGTTGCAGACCAACCGGGAGACCGCGCATTACATGGGCGAGAAGGAAAGCCGCGGGTGCACGGGTGCCTTATCATGGCGCGACTATCCGTTCCTCCGCATGCCGAATGTGCACGTGGACTACGACCCGAAGGGGCCGTCACTCGAGGAGATCATTGCCGACACCAAGGACGGCGTGATGATCGACGGTCGCGGCAGCTACTCAATCGACCAGCAGCGGTACAACGGCCAGTTCGGCGGCAACGCGTTCTGGGAAGTGAAGAACGGCAAGATCACCCGCATGGCGACCAACGTCACGTACCAGGCGATCACCACCGACTTCTGGGGCAACCTCGATGCGGTCGGCAATCAGTCCACGTGGCAGATGTTCGGCACCGGCGGCGACGCCAAGGGCCAGCCGACGCAGACCAATTCGATCTCGCACGGCTCACCGTGGATGCGCATCAGCAAAATCCTGGTGGGGGCGGCGTTCTCGTAACTCACGCGGTCATCGCATAGACGATGACGTTGACACCGAACCGCGTGTTGTCTTCCTTGCGGAAGCGTTTGTTGCGCCAGTCGTAGTCCCACTCGCAGCCGTAGTCCTTGTTTGAATACAGCACGCCAACGCGGTCCTTGTGGGACACCGCGCGCAGGTAGTCGTGCACCATGTCGTCGCCCCAGCCGTTGAGTTCGTGTGAGGTCTGGGGTGGACCTTCCGGGAATGTGAAGAACGACGAGTACAGCGCGTGGCTGTTTGGGAGCTTCGGCATGGCGCCTTCCGACGTCACGCTGCCGTAGGTGCGGCGCATCTCCTCCTCAAACGACGTGGCGTAGAGTCCGTCGACGTCGTGGTTGCAGTCGTCGGAAAACAGCAGTCCACCTGAGCGGGTGAAACGTGCCAGGGCGGTGCGTTCGCGTTCGTTGAACCGAACGAGTTTATGGCCGGTCATGAAGAGAAACGGGAACGACGGCAGCTCCTCCGAGTCGAGCGTAATCACGACTTCCTGTGGATAGACGGGGATGGTGGTGTATTCGACCAGGCTGTTGAGGATGTTGGCCGCGACCTTCGGATTGTAGTCCCAGTCGCCCGAGTCGTACCGCACACGCGCGAACACAAATTCCGAACTACGAGGCCCGGTCGTTCGAGGCGGCGCGGGCGCCTGTTGCAGCATTGAACAGCATTGTATCGGCGTTGAGGTAGGATGGATTTATGAAGAGAACCTGCCTCCTTTCCGCAATCGGTGTCGCCACTGCCTTGACCCTCGTCCTGTCGGCCACGGCCGCGCCCGAGGCGCAGCAGCAGCGCGCCAGCCCGCATGAAACGGTGTCGGCCACCATTGGCGGCGCCAAGGTCAGCATCACCTATGGTCGCCCGTACATGAAGGGCCGCCCGGTCGTGGGTGGGCTGATTCCGTACGAACGCGTCTGGCGCACCGGCGCCGACGAAGCCACCACGATCACCAGCGACAAGATGCTGATGTTCGGCAACCTGCACGTCAGCGCGGGTTCAGTGACCCTCTGGACGCTCGCGTCAGAGAAGGGCCCCTGGAAGGCCATCATCAACAAGGAAACCGGCCAGTGGGGCACGGCCTACAAGCCGGAGAACGACCTCGGCCGCGTGGACATGAAGGTCGAAGCGCTCGAGACCGCGGTCGAACAGTTCACGATCGCCATCGAACCGGTCGGCAAAGGCGGCCAGATCGTCATGACCTGGGACAAGACGAAGATGATCGTTCCGTTCACGATTATGTAGTCCAGAGGTCCATGGGTCCAAGGGTTCAAGGGGCGGCTCGTGTTAACCACGGGTCGCCCCTTTCGTTTTAGCTGCCAGAGGGGTTTTATGAATCTGACAGTTCTAACGGCCAAGCGGCTTGTGGCGGGTGTGGTGGTGGCAGGGGCGGTCGTATTTGGTCCCGCGGTGTGGCAGGCGGACGCGCAGGCGCCGGCCCCGGCGGTCCAGGCCACCGCGGCGGTGCAGCAGGCCGAAGAGGTCCGGGAAGAGTTCCGAAGCGTGCTGCGGCAGTATCCCCCCGCGTTGGGCCGGGTCTTGTTGCTCGACCCGACTCTGCTGTCCAGCCAGGCGTACCTTGAGCCTTACCCAGCCCTCCGGCAGTTCCTCTCCAGCCATCCCGAGGTGGCGCGCGACCCGGTCTACTTTCTCGGCCACCTCTCGGAGTCCGCGTGGGCCGAGGAACGGAACCCAGGCGACCAGTTGCGACGCGAAGCGCTCAATACCTGGCGCAACATGTTCGGCGACATGATGTTTTTCTTTGGCTTCATGCTGTTTGCCTTCACCATCGGCTGGATCATCAAATACATCGTTGACCACCGCCGGTGGCTCCGCACGACCAAGACTCAGTCAGAGGTCCACACCAAGCTGCTGGAGCGGATGACGTCAAGCGATGACTTGAAGTCCTACATGGAGTCCGAGGCCGGACAGCGGTTCCTTCAGGCCTCTCCCCTGGCCATGGAATCGGCCAGCCAGCAATCGGTGGGGGCCCCGTTCAGCCGCATCCTGTGGTCAGTCCAGGTCGGCGTGGTGCTGGTCGCACTTGGTATCGGGTTCTTGTTCATCCGCCGGGGCCTTGAGACCGAGGTCCAGCAGATGATCGGTGCCTGGGGCACGATTGCCATCGCCCTCGGTGTAGGTTTTGCAATCTCCGCGGCGGCTTCTTACGTCATCTCTTCCAGACTAGGATTGCTGGACCAGAAACGCTGATGACGATTCGAGACACATTCGTTCGCGGCCGAGCACTGGATGTTGCCCAGGCTGAGCCGGACGTAGCGCTCCAGATGGATGAAGATGCCTTCCGGGGGTTCTACGAGCGGACGTCGCGCATGCTCTGGGCGTATCTGGCGCGCCTGACGGGTGACCGTCAGCCCGCCGATGACCTGCTGCAGGAGTGTTATTACCGTCTCCTGCGAGCCAACGTCACCCTGACCTCCGAATCCCATCGTCGTCACTACCTGTTCCGGATCGCGACCAACCTCGTGCATGACGGGCATCGGCGGCGCAAGACGCACCCGACTGAACAGGGTGGGGATGTCGTTGACCTGGCGGCGAATGTGCACGACCACGCGGCCGGCACCGAGCGACGAGTGGAAGTGGGGCAGGCGCTCGACCGGCTCAAGCCAAAAGAGCGCGCGATGCTGTGGCTCGCGTACGCGCAGGGCGCCTCACACGAAGAAATTGCCGGTGTCGTCGGTGTTCGGCGGGCCAGCGTAAAGGTGCTCCTGAGCCGCGCCCGTCGGAAGCTCGCGGAGGCGCTGTCATGACACTGCCTTCCGAGATGTCGTGCTCGTGTGAACGTGACGTGCTCGATCTGGTCGCGATAGGGCAGTGGCCATCACGCGCGGATGAGACGCTGCGGGCGCATGTGGCTGCGTGTGCGACGTGTGCCGAAGTGGCGTCCGTGGCTGCCGTTGTGCGCGACTGGGCCAACCAGACCGACGCCACCGATGCCGCCCGTCCGGTCGCTGTGCCCGACGCATCAGTCGTGTGGTACCGTGCGCAAGTGCGTGCGCGCGAAGACGCGGCGCGCCGTGCGTCGCGTCCCTTACTAGTGGCGCAGCTGTTTGCCGTCGCCACGGTCGCCCTGGCCGTGTTCTGGATCGGCCCGAACCTGTCGCTGTCGATGCCCGCGCTGCCGATGCCCGATCTGAGCGCGTGGTGGGCGGCCGTCCCCAGTCTTCCACCCATGCCTGAGGTGTCCACCGAAAGCCTCTCGCGCTTCAGCTGGCTCGGCTGGGGCGCCCTCGCCGCCCTCGCCACCTGGGCCATCGTCGGGTCAATTGCCTATCTCCTCACCGTCGGCGAATAGCCGAAGAACCCCCTTCGCCAACGCTACGGCGAGTCCGCCGGAGCTTCAGCGGCGGCGGAAGCTTCGGCCTCCATCCTCCATTGCCCCATTGACACTCTGTTAGACTAGTGTCCTCGTCCCTGCTCGCCCGGGTTCCCCGGTGCTGAGTGATTCCCTCGAATAAGTTGATGGAAGTCCTTAGGGAAGACAGGATTGTTCGTGCCTTTTTCTACGTTGAAACTCCACCCGAGCCTGCTCAAGGCGATCAAGGAACTGGGCTTTGCCCGTCCCACCGCCATTCAGGCCGATTCCATTCCACCCGCGCTGGAGGGCCGTGACGTTCTCGCGTGCGCCATGACCGGCAGCGGCAAGACCGCGGCCTTTCTGCTTCCCCTGCTGCAGCATCTGATCGATGCCCCGCGCGGTGCGACGCGTGCGCTGGTGCTCACGCCCACGCGTGAACTCGCAGCGCAGATTCTCGAAGACCTGCAGGACCTCGCCGTGCACACGCCCGTGAGCGGCGCGATTGTCATCGGCGGCGTCGGCATGGGGCCTCAGGAGCACGCGTTTCGTCGCGGCGTTGATGTGATCATCGCGACGCCCGGCCGCCTGATGGATCACATGCGGCAGCAGTACGGCAAGTTGCCGAAGCTCGAATATCTGGTGCTCGACGAAGCGGACCGCATGCTCGACATGGGTTTCCTGCCGGAGATTCGCAAGATTCTCAAGCAGCTCCCGCCGCGCAAACAGACGTTGTTCTTCAGTGCGACGATGCCGCCGCCGATTGCGGAGCTGACGCGCGAGATGTTGAAGGACCCAGTCAAGATTGCGGTTGAGCGGCAGGCCGGCCCCGCAGTGGGCATCACCCAGGCGGTGTATCCCGTGCCGCAGGAACTCAAGTCGACGTTGTTGCTGAAGTTGCTTCAGAGCGACGACATGGACGACACGCTGGTGTTCACGCGGACCAAACACCGCGCGAACCGGCTGGCGGACTTCCTCGTGAAGAACAAGGTCAATGCGGACCGCATCCACGGCAACCGGTCGCAGTCGCAGCGCACGGCCGCGCTCAAGGCGTTCAAGGACGGCAGCGTGCAGGTGCTGGTTGCCACTGACATTGCCGCCCGTGGCATCGACATTTCGGCGCTCGGTCACGTGGTGAACTTCGACGTGCCGCTGGTACCGGAAGACTACATCCACCGCGTCGGCCGTACCGCTCGCGCCGAAGCGACCGGTGATGCGTTCACGTTTGTGGCACCCGACGAGGAAAGTGACCTGCGCCGGATTGAAGCCGCGATCAAGAAGCGGCTGCCGCGCGTGACCGTGCCGGATTTTGACTACAACGCGAAGCCACCCGCGCGGCTGGAGATTCCGATCGCCGACCGCATCAGGGATATTCGCGCGCGCAAGCAGCAGGAGCGCGCTCGGGCCGGCGAAAAGGCCGCGCGTCGCGGCGGCCCGCCCGCACCGTCGGCAGACCGCGGCTCCGGCCCCGGCGCCCGTCCCGGTGGCGGACGGCCCTCGGGCCCGCGGCCTGCGGGGTCAGGGACGCGATCGTTTGGACCGCGTCGCGGTAGATAAAATGAGCCAATGAGGCAATGGGCCAATGGGGCAATGCATTGCCCCATTGCCTCACTGCCCCATTGGCTCATTGAAGATGCGCGCGGGGCCCAAGGTAATTGACCACATAATCGCGCACGGCGCCCTCGACTGACATGACCGGATCTCCGTAGCCTGCGGCACGGAGTTTGGTCATGTCGGCGCAGGTGTCGTACTGATACGCCTTGGCGATGTCAGCGGGCATGTCGAAATAGTCGATCTGAGGATCGCGGTTCATGGCTGCGAAGATCGCGTGCATCAGGCGGTTCCAGTCGGTGGATTCCCCAGTGCCGACGTTGAAGATCCCGTTGTGCTGCGGGTGGTCCAGCAACCACAACGTCATCGCAATTGCGTCCTTCACGTAGATGAAGTCTCGGCGCTGGCCGCCATCGGGATATTCGGGCCTGTCGCTCTTGAAGAGCCGTACACGTCCGGTGTCGCGAATCTGTTCGTAGCCCTTGCACACCATCGAGCGCATGTCGCCCTTGTGCCATTCGTTCGGACCGTACACGTTGAAGTATTTCAACGATGCGATCTGATCAAGGCAGCCGGTCTCGCGGGCCCACAGATCAAATTCATGTTTTGACCGGCCGTAAAGATTGAGCGGCGTCAGCGCGTCGAGGCCCGCGTGATTGTCGCTGTATCCGTGCGCGCCGTTACCGTACGTCGCGGCACTGCTGGCGACGATGAAGCGGGCCCCAGCCTCCAGCGCCGCCTCACACATAGTCTGCGAGTACTCGAGGTTGTTCTCGCGCAGGTAGTCCCAGTTCTGCTCGGTGGTGCTGCTGCACGCACCCAGATGAATGATGGCCGTCATCCGTGACGTCCACTCGCCGGCCCGCACCTCACTGAGAAACTGCTGGTGGGGCACATACTGCGCGAAGCTCAGCGGCGCCAGGGTGGCCGTCCCCTCGGCAGTCGGATGGGTGTCGACGCAGACGATGTCGGTGATGCCGCGCGCATTCAGCGCCCACACCGTCGCGCTCCCCAAGAACCCTGCAGCGCCGGTCACGATCACCATGAAGTGATTATAGAGGGGGACCACGGAACGTCGGAACCCCGGGGCTTTGTCCCGGGGCTTTGTCTCTTGACGAACGCCAGCGGTGATGTTACGTTGTGTCGCATGACGATAAGTAACAGTGCAGGCGGCCCGCTCACGGCCCTGCAGCGCGCCATCGTGGATTACGTCGCCGCCAAGGCGCCCGTCACCTCGGAGCAAGTGCGCGAAGGGCTGCACAAGGCGCATCCGCTCAAGGACTCCAGCATCCGCACCCTGCTGCGTCGTCTGGAAAAGCGCGGGTTGCTGAGCCACACCGTGGCAGGGAAGGTCTTCATGTACCGCGCGGAAGTCTCGTCCGCGCGCGTGGCGGCCCGAGCCGTCAAACGGATGATTGACGGCTTCTGGGCAGGGTCGGCTGAACGGTTTCTTGCAGGCCTGGTTGACGAGAAGATCCTGTCGGCCAACGAACTCGAACGTCTGGCCAGAAAGGTCAGGGCCAGAAAATGACCGCCGCCGCCATCGTCTCTCCTCTTCGGAGCAACCGGAGTGAAAAGTTCACCGTGACGGTCATGATGATCGGAATCGCCTGACCATTGAGTCGTGTTGGTTGATACCGCCATTGCTGCACAGCCTCGATCGCCGCGCGGTCGAGCATCGGCAGTGACCGCAGTACCTTGACGTCCTGGACCACACCCTGCGCGTCGATCGTGGCCTCGAGGATGACGACACCTTCGATCCGCGCGGACACCGCTACCTGCGGATACACCGGCGCTTTGTAGACGATGCGTTGTGGCGCCTGGATGCCGACTCCGACGCGTCTCGGCTGCTCGGGAGGACGCGGCGGGTCAGGCAATGCGTTGCCGAAGTGCTTCGGACCCAGCAGGCCTGTGTAGGTCGCGCCTGTGCCCACACCCGGCAATCCTCCCGGCACAGGCGGCATGGCTGAAATTGCTGGGCGTGGCACTTCGTCGGTGACCGTATCCGGTGAGGTCAGTGGCGCTGCATGTGGATTCACCTGGGGGACCGGCGACGTCTGCTCCGGAACGGCAGGCGGTTCTGGCGGCAACGGCATCGCGCTTGCCATCATCAGCGGCGGCAGCGGCGTCTTGATGTCCGGCAGCGAAAACGCGGCGGTCAGCGGCAGCACACAGATCACGCCGAGGACGAGTGCATGCAGCACGACCGATCCAGCGGTGACCCACGGACGTGACCGGCGTCGTGGCGTGGAGACGAGTACCTGATCGAAGAATAAACGGGGCATGGACCTCTCCTTGGACGACGAGCGCCAACGAAAGGAGAGGCCTCTCCGGTGTTCTTGTGTTCCCTATCCATTGAGACACCGAACTCAGGAAATAGTTCGCAAGGTGAGCCAGCCGAAGTGCACGCGGGCATGTGCGCCTACTCTCCCGCCTCTTTTCCGCGTCCGATGCCGAGTGCGTTCAGTGGTTGGTCAGTGCCTTCAACTGTTCGGTGTGCGCTCGAAGGGTTAACGTGATTGGCGCCAGGGCCTCTCGCAGCTCCCGTCGACTCAGTTCGAACTGCCTGTCCATGTGCTCGCGCAGTCCCGCATCGCTCTCGCACGGCACCTTGGCGTCGGCCTGAGCGGCTTCCTGCAGGACGCCCAGCCGGTGAATGTCGGCCGCCATCACGTCCATCCCTTCGCGCACCTCGCTCAGACTGACTTCGAGGCCGGTCACTGTCACAGTCAGCGCGCCCATGTTCGTTTGGAGCACACTGATCGTGACCAAGCGCCCGTACCGCCCGTTTCTCTCACTCACGTCGAGGACGGCCAGAAAATCCGGCTGCGTCCGGTCGGCCGATGCGGTCCACAGATAGAGGTAGTCGGCCCCGTCCAGGGCAGGTGCTGGTAATGACGCCCGGCACGAGGCCAGGGCCGCGCGGTGCGCCCATTTTCCCACTGTGAGGGTGTTTTCCCTCGGTCATTGAACCCTGGACCGTGGACCATGTCGGACCCTGGACCGTTTGCCTGTCGGCACGCTACGTGCCTATGTATGGTCCTATGGCCATCAGTGTCGCCGACGTCCGCGCCAACCCCGCCCTGCTGAAACTCGATTTGTACTGCAAGGGCGCGCGGCTGGACGTCGCGGCCATGGGCACGGGGGGCACCGGTCGCGGTCTGATGCGCACACGCGCCGGTCTGGGGTCGGGCCTTGAGGTCATCCTGCCCGGTGGGCTCTGGACGAACGTGCCGGTGCTGGAAGCGTTTGCGCAGCGCTCGCCCTACGAGTTTGTCCCCGACGCCGATGGCCTTCGATTGTTGCGCGATGGTGAATTTGTCGCCATCGTCTCCCTGTCGCCCCGCCCAACTTGGTATGACCGGATGACGAAGTCAGGCAAACCCATGGCTCGGGTCGGCACACTCCAAGGCACCTACCTGGGCGTCTACCCGGCCAAAGTTTGCGACTACTGGGTGACTCCCGAAAAAACCAACTGCCACTTCTGTTCCGTGGGCCTCAACCTCGGTGTCGACGATGCAACGGAGAAGTCGGTGGACGAAGTGCTCGAGGTCGTGATGGCCGCACGCGATGAATCCGCGATCACCTACGTGGACTTCAACACCGGTCATTATGCAGGTGACACCTATCTCGACATCCTTGAGCCGTACATCGGCCGGATTAAACGCGAGACGGGGTTGCTCGTCGGTGTGCAGACGCCGCCCCATCATGACCTGTCGCGATACGACCGACTCAAACAGATGGGTGTGAATCGGATCTCGTTCTGTTTCGAGATTTTTGATCGCGACAGGTTCCGTGAGGTCTGCCCTGGCAAGCACGCCGAGTACGGACTCGACCGGTACCTCGACGCGATCCGGTATTGCGCCGAACTGGGGCGCCTCGGTGCTGGGATCCAGGATCCCTGGGTGACCAACGGCGAGATTGTTGCCGGGCTCGAATCGCCGGGGTCCACTATCGCCGCCATCAATTGGATCACCGCAGCCGGAGCCATTCCGACCGTATGTGTGTTCCGCCCGTTGCGCGGCACGGACTACGAAGACCTCGCCCCGCCCGACACCGAGACCCTTGTGCCGGTCTTTCGACGGCTCTACGAAGCGTGTATGGACGCCGGACTGCCCATCGGCTGCGCGCCGAACATCCACGTGTCGCTGGTGCTGCTGCCGGAGGAGTGTGCGTCGTTCTCCGACAAGCCCTATCGGTGGCACCGCGCGAAGCTCGCGGTGATGAAACGCGTCGTAGCCGCGCGATTCGCGCGGAGCCAGGCTCACGTAGGGAGCGACCTTCAGGTCCGCCGCTGGTGATCCTCCGGTTTACAAATACCTTTATGGGGATAGAACCGACGTCGACACATCCTTGAGTTCCTACACGCACGACACAATCTGCTCGAGAGGCTTGCGTGCAATATCCGGCACGCGCGCATCGTCTGCCGAATACCCAATCACGAGCAGCAGAAATGGACGCTCACGCGCGGGACGGCCGAGCGTCGTCGCACCGTGTCGTTGACGCACACGCCGAGTCCGATGGGCTTTCTCAACGCCCTGGCCGTTGGCGCGGTGCCGTAGACCGTGGGGCGGCGATGAATCACGGTTATGGCGACGTAAATCGAGTGTGATGAAGTTGTGTAATGTTGACATCATATGTGCTTTCTAGCATCCTTTGTTTATGCGGACGACTATTACGCTAGATGATGATGTGGCGGACCTGGTGGTGCGACAGGCGAAGGCGCGGGGAGTGTCGCTCGGCAGAGCGGTGTCCGATCTCGTGCGGCGCGGCTTTCAGGCGCCGGCGTCGTCGGTCGCCAAGGGTGGTCTTGTCGTATTTCGATTGCCGGCCGACTCTCCCACGGTCACCACTGACGTCGTTCGACGCATCGAATCCGAGGGCGCGTGAAGGGGTATTTGCTCGACACCAACGTGTTGGTCGCGCTGCTGTGGCCCAGCCACGCGCATCACGCGTTGGCAGTGAAATGGTTCGCACGGCACCGCACCGCTGGGTGGGCCAGCTGTCCGCTCACACAATCTGGTTTCGTGCGTATCGTGTCGAACCCGGCATTTTCGCGCGATGCGGTCACGCCGACGGAGGCGGCCAGCTTGCTGGCGGCCAACACGGGTGCCGCCGACCACGTCTTCTGGCCCGACGCGTTGCCGTTTGCCGACAGCACCGCATTCGCCGGTCCTCGACTCGTGGGCCATCAGCAGGTGACCGATGCCTACCTGTTGGGGCTGGCGCTGCGCCGGGGAGGCGTGTTGGCAACGCTGGACGAGCGGATTGGCGCGTTGACGCTCCCCCAATCTGTTGAACGCAGGTCGCTGGTGATCATCTCGTAACGGGCACTGGCGCGTCGACACGGCTTTATGGCGTGACCGACGTGGCTTCGATCATCACGACACCGGAGCGGGCAGTGGGCGGTGTACTGCCAGGAGATCAGGCTCCCGCCACGCTGCGCGCGGTGATCGAGTCATTTGTCCTGCGCGAAGGCACGGGGGGCTCTTCGAGGGCACAGCGGTCACTGTCCAACTGGAGGACGGGGCGCTCGTGATCCGCGCTGCCGGGCCGGCGTACAGTCTGGATGAATTGGTCGACGGTATCTCCGCTCGACACCGCCACAGCGAAACACGGACGGGGCGCCGGCCACCACTGAACCCATTCACCTTGCCGCCGCCGATTACTTTCGCGGCTGGATCTTTCAGCGGACCGATCGGCCCGCCGAGGCGCTGACGGCCTACAAGGCCGCGCATGCGCACTACGACACGTCTCCAAACCTCAACACGTTGCTGGCGGCCGCCTTGATGTCCGCTGGTGAGCGGGTGGAAGCGGCGCGTGTGTTGGAGCGCAGCATGAGTGATCGGCATGACCATGCGTGGCGGGACCTGTGGTTGCTCATGGTGGAAGAGGACGCCAGGCGCGCCGGCTACTACGCCCGGCAGATGCGGGATGCGCGATGACCGCTGCGACGACGTGGTGTGTGCCGGCGCTCATCGTCGCGATGGCTGCGTCGACGACCGTGATGCTGACGAGTCAGCAGGCGGTGTTCCGGGCCACCGCCACACTGGTGGCCGTGGACGCTACCGTGATGCGGGGCCGCAACCCGGTGGTGGGACTTGGTCCGACGGACTTTCATCGGACCGACAACGGGGTCGTGCAGGAGATTGAATCGGTGAGTCAGGGCACAATGCCGCTCGATCTCACGATCGTGCTCGATTTTTCGACGAGCGCACGCAACGAATTCCCCGAGTTCCTGCGGGCCGCCGCCGGCATGCAACGCCTGTTGCGCGAAGGCGATCGTTGGCGGTGGCTGGGCATTTTTATGGAGGCGCGGGAGGTGATCTCGATGCGGCCGGCTCACGACCCGTTGCCCGCACTCTCCAAGCCTGACGCGGTCAACATTACGGCGCTCCATGACAGCATCTTCCTCGCGCTTGTCAGGCCCGGCGAGCCTGAACGCCGCCATCTCGTCGTGGTTTTCACCGATGGCGACGACACATGGAGCATGCTCGACGGCCCGCAGTTGCCGTTGATTGCCGCCCAGGCCGACGCGGTACTGCATGTCGTGCTCTCCGGTACCCCCGGCAACGGGCCCGAGTCGGGCGGCATCCGGGAGCGCGAACAGTGACGATGGCGGGAGAGCCAGGATGCGTTGTTCGACTCGGTACGGGTCTCTGGCGGGTCGATTCATCACCTGTCGAATCGTGCCGAGGCCTTTGCGCGCATCATCGACGAATTCCGAAGCGCGTACGTGTTGCGATACACGCCCAAGGGCGTCGACACTCCTGGCTGGCACACCCTGTCGGTCACGGCTGCCCAACCGCGCGGTCTGACCGCGCGCGCGCGGCGGGGCTACGAACGCCGCTGAGGTGGCGCTCCCCGTCTAATTTGCGTGTGGGCGAGAATAGTCATGGCGTAAGCGAACCATCCTTCGACCGTTTCGTGGTGAACGCGGGTGCGCGC
>JBKJTD010000015.1:0-14127 GCA_046590915.1 Vicinamibacterales bacterium | reverse complement strand
AGGGCGATACAAAGTCCTTGAACGAACTGATGGCGGGATTGCAGCGCGCATTCGGGATCGATCCTGCAGTGCCGTTCGCCAAGCTGACCAAGCGCCAGCGTGATGTGATTCTGATGGGTGCGCCCGGGCGCAAGACCAAGGGCGGCGATCCGTTTGGCGTGGACTTCGAGGGCGTCGTCCCGAATCTCCGGCGGCGGTTTGACAAAGGGACGTGGGCCGATCAGGAAGCGCTCGAAGGGTACCGCGCATTGCGGCCCTGTCTGGCGTGTCACGGCGAGCGACTGCGGCCGGAAAGTCGCGCCGTCCGCGTCAAAGGTCGAAAATTGACGGAGTACGTCGACCTCCCGCTTTCTGATGCCTTGCCCCTGGTCGAAGCGATGGAGCTCACCGAGCGCGAGTTGCTCATCGCCGGCCGTGTGCTCAAGGAAATTCGCGAGCGCCTCAGATTTCTGGCAGACGTGGGCGTCGGCTACCTCACACTCTCGCGCGGCGCGGCCACGTTGTCGGGCGGTGAAGGCCAGCGCATTCGCCTCGCGACCCAGATCGGCTCCCAGCTCACGGGCGTGCTGTACGTCCTGGACGAACCGTCGGTCGGCCTGCACCAGCGCGACAACCGCCGGCTGCTCGCGACGTTGTGCCGACTCCGCAATCTGGGCAATACCGTCCTTGTGGTCGAACATGACGAGGACACGATCCGGCAGGCCGACTACCTCGTGGACTTGGGTCCTGGTGCGGGCGAACACGGCGGCGTGGTGATGTTCCAAGGTCGGCCGCAGCAATTGATGGCGGCACCGGGTGACTCGTTGACCGGACAATACCTCACGGGCGCACGCCGCATCGAGATGCCCGCCAAACGCCGGAAGGGCTCCGGCGAAAAGATCGTCGTGCGCGGAGCCCGCGCCAACAACCTGCAGAACGTCGACGTGGCGTTTCCGCTTGGCACTTTGATCGCCGTCACCGGTGTCAGCGGCTCGGGCAAGTCGACGTTCTGCAGGTTGTTGGCGCGCACCATCTATCGATCAACGGACGAACCCGGCGCGCATGACAGCATCGACGGCCTGTCGCACATCGATAAGGTCATCCAGATCGATCAGTCACCCATCGGCCGCACGCCACGCTCCAACCCCGCGACCTACACCGGCCTGTTCACATTCGTCCGCGAACTGTTTGCGATGTTGCCCGACGCGCGTGCCCGCGGCTACAAAGCCGGGCGGTTTTCCTTCAACGTCAAGGGGGGACGATGCGAAACGTGCCAGGGCGACGGCGTCATCGCCATCGAAATGCACTTTCTCCCCAACGTGTATGTCACCTGCGAGGAGTGCAAGGGCCGTCGCTACAACCGCGAGACATTGGAGATCCGCTATCGCGGCAAGTCTATCGCCGAGATGTTGGAACTCACGGTTGATCAGGCGCTGGAACTGGTCGAGAACTTCCCGACAATCGCCACGCGCCTGCGCACCTTGCAGGAAGTGGGTCTCGGCTACCTGACCCTTGGTCAGTCGGCCACGACGCTCTCGGGTGGTGAAGCGCAACGTGTCAAACTTTCGCGTGAGCTGGCCCGGCGCGGTACGGGTCGGACGATGTACATCCTCGACGAGCCGACCACCGGCCTGCACTTTGAGGACGTCCGCAAACTGCTCGACGTGCTCACTCGCCTCGTTGATCACGGCAACACCGTCGTCGTCATTGAGCACAACCTCGATGTCATCAAGTGTGCCGATTGGGTCATCGACCTCGGGCCGGAAGGAGGATTGGGCGGCGGAAAAATTGTGGCGTCGGGTTCCCCGGAGGCGGTCGCCAAAGTGGCGGCCTCCGCAACCGGGTCATTCCTGGCCGGATTAGTGACACCAGCCCAGCGTCCGGCAGTTTCATGACGCCTGTGTCAATATGCCAACAGCAAGTTGGGTCATCGTTGTGGTCTGTTTACCACACTGGACTGATTTTGCGGTTCAAGTAATGTGGGTGTATCATTTGTAAGTCCAGCGTGGACAACAGCTTAGAAGCATTAATTGTTGCCAGTTGGTTGTTGGCAGCCAGATTGCTTAAGAGGCAGTGGCCGAACCGATATACATGCCCGCTCAACGCACTCTCCGTCACGCGACACCCTGCACCGGGATTGGACTTCATTCAGGTCAGAAGGTTTCCATCGTCCTCAAGCCAGCCCCCGTCAATCACGGGATCCGGTTCATGCGGACTGACCTGGGTGTTGAAGTGGCGGCGACGACCGCGTGCCTGGGTGGAGCGCAGCAGTTGCAGACCGGGCTCAGGCACGGCGCTGCAGCCATTGAAACGGTCGAACACCTGCTCTCGGCGCTTCGCAGTCTCGGCGTGGACAACGCCATCATCGAACTCAACCAACCGGAAGTGCCGATCATGGACGGCAGCGCGTCGCCTTGGGTGTATCTGATCCAGAGCACCGGCACCAAGGATCAGAACGCTCCGCGCAAGACGATGGAGATTCTCTCGCCGGTGGAAGTCCACGACGGCGACAAGCGGATTACCGTGTTTCCGTACGATCGCTTCAAGGTGACCTACAGCATTGCGTTTGACCATCCGCTGCTGCGGCACCAGGAAAAGTCGCTCGAGATTACCGAGCAGGTCTACGTGGATGAAATTGCGCCGGCGCGCACCTTCGGATTCCTCAAGGATGTGGAACTGATGCGGCAGCGCGGTCTCGCGCTCGGCGGTTCACTGGACAACGCGATTGTGATTGGCGAAACCGGCGTCCTTAATCAGCTCCGGTTTGACGATGAGTTTGTGCGTCACAAGATGCTCGACGTGATCGGGGACCTGGCGTTGATGGGGCATCCGATTCGCGGGCACGTGGTCGTGCAGCGGGGCGGTCACGCTCTGCATACGAAGTTCGCGACTGAACTCCTCCGTCAGCGCGACGCGTGGCGACTAGTGGACGCGAGCGAGCCGACGGCTGCACCCGTCGCCGCCCGCGTCCCGGCCCGTTCCATCTCCCACTAGACCGGCACAATCGTCTCTCCCCGCTCCAGCATCTCGACCAGCGCCGCGATCTTCTTCGCGCGACCGGCCGGTGTCCTCATGTTGTTGGTCCTGAAGCCAAGCGCGAACAGGTTCATCTTCCCAAGTATCTTGAGCATCTTCCGTGCGCGAGGACTCGCGTTGATCGCCTTGAGGAGGTCAGCGGGCAGTGTCTCTGCGCTGGCGTTGCGGATCGGCGCATACGCATTGTCCCAGCGGCCGTCCGCCTTGGCGGCGTCGACGGCGCGCTGACCCGCCGGCGTCATGCGCTTGGCTTTGATGAGTCTGGCAACGTTGTCGCGATTCACCTGACTCCAGAGGCTCTTTTTGCCGCGCGGTGTGTACCGCTGGAGGAACGACCGCTCGTCGAACGCCTTGCGGATCCCATCGATCCATCCCCAGCACAGCGCCACGTCGAGCGCTCCCGCGTAGGTTACAGTCGGCAGGCCCGAGTCCTTCTTGTGAATCTTCAGCCACAGCTCGGTCTCGCGCTCGTGATTGGCGGCGAGCCACTTTTCGAACGCGGCCTCGGTGGCGAAGCTACGGATGTTCTTCGGATTTGGGACGACGGGTGGCATGTTCTTGCGGATCTTACGTGGAGGGGTGATGTGTCGTCGTCAAGCCGGAGAGCTGACACACACGAGCCGGCACGCAGGCGCACACCCGCAGCGGCTGCAGCCGTGGCCGCCGACGAGCGCACTGATGGCGTTTTGGTCGATGGAGACGGTAGGCGACCCACGCGAATGCGACTGGCTGTCAGGCTTCAGGATCGGGTGCGTCGGTGGCGTCGGTCGCCTTCTTTACGAGCTGCATCAACCGGTCGTTCTCGAATCGGTTGAAACTCATGAACAGGCTTTCCTTCAGGTACGCCCGGAGTTCGTCAGGGGTGAGCTGACTGATCAGGTGCACGAACTCCTGATCAATTTCTTCGAAGCTGTAGTCGAGGTCGGAGCGGCGGGCGAGGTCACGGGAGACGGCCTCGATGATGGCGAGCACATCGCCATCGGTCTCAACTTGGGTGCCTGCGGTGGTGGTGATCTTGCGCATGATCAGCCTCCGAAACTGGCCAACGCCGATGTCTGATCGGCGTGAACCTCGAGGAAGTTATGCGCACCGGTCATGGTGAGCATCGTCTCAACCCGCTTCTGCACCCCTGAGAGCTTGAGTTGCCCTCCGGCGGCATGGGACTGCCGATAGAGGTCCATCAGGCAGCCGATCGTGGCGCTGTCCACATAACCCACGGTCGACAAGTCCACAAGGATCTGCTTTTCGCCGGAGGCAACCAAGGCGGCGACCGCCGTCGCGAAATCCGCAAGAATGGGATAGGTCAGTTTTGATTCGGTAATGTGGACCACGACAACGGTGCCGTGGGTTGAGGTCGTGACATTCATTCTGTTCCTCCGCGCGAAGCCATGGAGCCCGGCGGCCTGTGATGCTGGAGACGACGGATTTGTCGGGCCAGTTCGAGTCGTCCCCGGTTGATACGCGACTTGACGGTGCCTTCGGGTAATCCCAGTTGATCGGCAATCTCCTGGTAGGAGAATTCCTGGAGGTCACGCAGCGTGACGGCCTGGCGCAGGGTGGCCGGCAACTCGGCCAGCGCCTGCCGGATGAGCGACTTGAGATCGACCTGCTCGAGTTCGCCCAGCGGCGTCCGCTCGCGCGAGATCGGCTGCAGTTCAGACGCGTCCACGTCGCGCGCCATGGTTGCCCGTTCCTTGCGGACCGAGCGGTAGTGATCGATGCACAAATTGCGACTGATGCTGATGAGCCAGGTTTGAAAATTGGCGCGGCGGTCAAACGTGTGCAGCGCCTTGAAAATCTTGACGAAGATGTCCTGAGTCAGATCCTCGGCTTCGTCGTGGCGCCCGACAAATTTATACGCGACATTAAAAACTTTGCGGCGGTGGGTCCGGACAATTTCCTCCCACGCCGTCTGGTCGCCGGCCAGGCACCGAGCGATCAAGGCATCTGAGGCCTGATTCGGGGAGGGAGTGTAATCGACGGACATGAAAAGGGCGGCCAGGACCGCGTCCGGAATCATACTAAAATGACAGGTCCTGTGCCTGGTTTCGTTCGCGTTCATGGTGAGTTCTGGTGTGACGAGGTCGCGCTCTCGGCCGTTGCCGAATCGGTCGGCACTCCCACCCACGTCTACAGTCGGCAGGTACTGCGCAGCCGCTACGCGGCGCTCGACGCGGCCTTTGCCGGCTATCCGCACGATCTCCACTACGCCATCAAAGCGAATGCCACACTGGCGGTCGTGCGAGAAATGCGCGATGCCGGGGCGCACGCCGATGCCAACTCCGGCGGCGAAATCGAAGTCGCACTGCGCGTCGGGTTCACGCCCGACGACATCGTGTTCACGGGTGTCGGCAAAACACATGACGAACTGGCGCGTGCCGTCACGCTCGGCCTCAAGGCCATCAACGCTGAGTCGCCGGGCGAGGTTGAACGCATCCAGGCCATCGCCGCCGCGCACGGGGTGACCGCTCGTGTCGCGGTTCGTGTGAACCCGGATGTGGACGCCGGCAGTCATCCCCACATTTCCACAGGACACCGCTCGAATAAGTTCGGCATGTCGGTCGCTCAGGCGTATGCCATGGTCACTGAGATGTCCCGGCGCCCGCACCTGCAGGTGGTCGGCCTGCATGTACACATCGGGTCGCAGATCACCGACGTCGCCCCGCTCACGCAGGCGGCCGCCACAATTGCGACGATGGCGAGCACGCTCAATGGGCAGGGAATCAGCTTGGAGCACCTCGATATTGGCGGGGGACTGGGCATTGCCTACGAGGCGGGTCAACGCGTCATCACCGTGGAGGAATACGCTGCCGCCATCCTTCCTGTCATCCGCGCGACGGGCCTTCGACTGGTGCTTGAGCCAGGGCGATGGATTACCGGCCCCGCGGGCGTCCTTCTCGCGCGTGTCGTCGATATGAAAGTCCAGGCAGACGGCCGCTGGTTCGTTATCGTGGACGCCGGTATGACGGACCTGATTCGTCCCGCGCTCTACAATGCGTGGCACGAGATTGAAGTCGTGACGCCACGTGACGGCGCGGAATTGGCGTGCGATATTGTTGGCCCGGTCTGTGAGACCAGTGACACACTCGGCAAACAGCGGAGCCTGCCGCCCGTGCAGGTGGGCGATCTGATTGTGGTGCGTGACACGGGCGCCTATGGTTCGGTGATGGCGTCGAACTACAATCGACGCCCGTCTGCCGCCGAGGTGATGGTGGACGGCAATACCTGGCGCGTCGTGCGTCGTCGTCAAACGATCGACGATTTGTTGCAGTGGGAGGCGTGATGATTATTGCGTTTGAGGGCCTCGACCAAAGCGGCAAGGAGACACAGGCCAAGCATCTGCGCGCGCGTATCGAACACGACGGCCGCAAGGTCCACTCACTCTCGTTCCCAGACTACGACACGCCGGTCGGGAAAGAAATCGCCCAGGCGCTGGCCGGGGAGCGCGAGTTTGGTCCTGACGTCATGCAACTGCTCTATGTCGCGAACCGCTGTGAGTTTCGCCCGAAGATCGAGATGTGGATGAACGCCGGCGGCGTGGTCGTGTGTGATCGGTATCGCGCGTCCAGCATTGCGTACGGCGAAGCTCATGGGCTCGACCCGGCCTGGCTTGAGGACATCCAGCGGTATTTGCCGAAGCCGACTCTGACCGTGTTGCTCGACATTGCGCCCGAGACCGCGGTGCAGCGCAAGTCCACCGGACGCGACAAGTTCGAGCGCGATCTGCAACTGCTCGCGCGTGTACGGGCGTCGTATCGCCGCCAGGCCGAGGCCTCCGACTGGATCCGCATCGATGGCGAGATGGGCAAGGACGAGGTGCGCGCCGCCATCGATGCGGCCGTCCTGCCACGGATTAAGGTGGGGTAGGTGGGTGGCGGCAGGGAGTCTCGCAGCGCGCGCGCAGCGGTCAGCACCCGCACCCGTTGTACCCCGGCTTCCTTCAACACACTGGCACACGCCTCGGCTGTCGCACCCGTCGTCAGCACATCGTCGACCAGGATCACTTCGCCGGGGATCTCATGCCGCCACGTACGTCGCATCACGTACACGTCGGCAACGTTGGCGCGTCGTTCGTCCGCGTGCAGCCCAGCTTGCGGGCGGCCGAGGCGGTGTCGACGCAACGGGCGCCAGACGGGCCGCCCCAGCGTGCAGGCGAGCAAATCCGCCTGATTAAATCCGCGCCGTAGTGAGCGCCACGGGTGCAGGGGCACGGGCACCACGACGCCCTCGTCAAGCCAGTCACCAGCGGCGGCGCGCATCAACGCGCCGAGGGGGCTGGCCAGTGACGGGTGGCCGTGGTACTTCAGCGCATGCACAATCTCGCGCAGGGAACCTTCGTAGATTCCGGCTGCTCTGGCGTTATCGGTCTGTGGCGCGGGGCGAATCGATGACCAGCAGGTCTCGCAGACCGGTCCGGTCCGCCGAGGATCGAGGGGGGCATGGCACGCCGCGCAGGTCGGCGCAAACAGCGCGATGAGCGCCCGGTCAGCCCAGCTGTGCAGTCCCATGAAGACGCAGAGTCTTCACGAGACATGCCACTGGGAGACGCGCAAATGCGGGGGACGGCACGCAGAAAATGCGTGACGCCCTTCGTGTCAGGGGGCGGAAACTTCGATCGGTTCCGCGCCGCCCCAGAGCCGCTCAAGCGCATAAAACGTGCGCTGCGCGGGCAGGAAGACGTGCACGATGAACGTGAAGTAGTCGAGCAGGACCCATTCGCCGCGGTTGTACCCTTCCACAAGTGCGGCTGGCTGACCGTCGGCTTTGAGCCCGGCTTCGATGGCGTCGGCAATGGCCTGCACCTGCTTTGTATTGGCACCAGTGCAGACCACAAAAAAGTCTGTGAACGCAGACGCGTTGCGAAGGTCGAGGATTGTCAAGTCAATGGCCTGCTTGTCCTGCGCGCACTTGATCGCGAGTTTCAAATCGGCCGGGAGTCGTGGTGTGGCGACCTTGGCCTTTGGTGTCGCAGGAGTTGACACGGTCTTTCTGGCGGGACCCTTCTTGGCGAGCGTCTTCTTCGCCACGGTTTTTTTCGCCACCGTCTTCTTCACGGTCTTCTTCACCGAGGGCTTCTTGGTCGCGGTCTTCTTCTTCACATTCTTTGCGACGACGGGCTTCTTCTTGACGGCCGTTTTGCTCATGCAACTCCTTCAGGACACCGGTATAACCCGTGTGCCGCAATGTATGACGCCACCGAGGCCGGCACCAGGCCCGAGAGCGAGTGATCGGCGGCAACGGCCGCACGCACCATGGTTGATGATACTGGTGACGTCGGTGCGTCAACCAGCACGATACTCGCACCCGTCCGCGTTGCCCAGTCCGATGGGGTACACATCCGCGGGGCGAGTGTGGGAAGCTGCGCCATGAGTGCGGGCGCGGGGTGTCCGGGGCGCGAGACGACCGCGAACGTCACACGGTCCAGGAGGTCGGCCACGCGATGCCAGGAGAGGATGCCGGCAAAGGCGTCCGCACCTGTCACCACCACCAGGGTTCGCAGGTCGGTGCCGGATTGCTCCAGCCGATCCATCGTTGTCGCGGTGTACGACGGGCCTGGTGCGTCGACTTCGATGGTCGACACCTCCATCCATCCTTCCGAAGCCGCGAGCCTGGTCATGGCCACTCTGTGCTCGGTCGAAGCCACGGGCTGCGGGCGGTGGGGCGGAATGTGTGCCGGCACCAGCGTCAGGCCCAGGAGACCAAGTGTGGTGTGGGCAGCGCGAGCGACGTCGAGATGGCCTTCGTGAATCGGGTCAAACGTGCCACCGAGCCACCCGCGTCTGCCAGCACCAATCACGCGTCCTCGTCGGTACGCGCCTTGACCGCGCTCCACATGGCTTCCATCAACGCCGGCAGACCTTCGCCGGTGACCGCTGAGATGGGATAGAGCGCGATTTTCTTCTTCTTGAGATGTTTCTTGAGCTTCTCAAGGCGGGCGGGATCGTCCATCGCATCGATCTTGTTGGCGGCAGCGATCTGTGGTTTCGACGCCAGCGCTTCGGCCACGTCTTCACCGGTGCCGACAAACTCCTTCAACTCCTTGCGGATGATCTCGAAGTCGTCGACCGGATCACGTCCCGACAACGAGGACACATCGATCACATGCACCAGCACCTTCGTGCGTTCGAGGTGTGCGAGAAACTTCATGCCGAGGCCGTGGCCCTCGTGCGCACCTTCGATCAAGCCAGGCACGTCGGCGACAACAAAGCTGCGATGGTCACTCATGCTCACCACACCAAGGTTGGGCGTGAGCGTCGTGAACGGGTAGTCCGCGATTTTTGGTTTGGCGGCAGACACGCGTGAGATGAGCGTCGATTTGCCCGCGTTGGGATAACCCACCAGGCCCACATCCGCCAGCAACTTGAGGCGCAACCGCACCATGCGTGCTTCGCCTTCTTCGCCCGGCTCGTGTTTGCGCGGCGCACGGTTGGTGGGGGTTGCGAAGCCGGCGTTGCCGCGTCCGCCACGCCCACCACGCGCGACGAGCACGCGATCGCCCGCCTTGGCGAGGTCCGCGAGCAGGATCAGGTCGCCCTCGGGGCTCGCTTCGTACACGACCGTGCCGGGCGGGACTTCCAATGTCAGGTCGTCGCCGTCCGCGCCCGTGCAGTTGGAGCCCATGCCATGGACGCCGCGCTGTCCGTTGAACTCAGGATGGAATCGGTAATTAACGAGGGTGTTTTGGTGAAGGGTGGCCACCATGTACACGGAGCCGCCCTTGCCACCGTCACCGCCGGAGGGACCTCCGCGCGGGACAAACTTCTCTCGGCGGAAGGCCATGCAGCCATTGCCGCCGTCGCCGGCTTTTACGCTGACGTCGACTTCGTCGACAAACACTTACGCCTTGTCAGCGATGGCCACGGGGACGATGCTGATGAAACGTCCACGCTGACCCTTGTCGCTGAATTTCACGGTGCCCGTGACCTTCGCGAAGAGAGTGTCGTCCTTGCCCAGACCTACGTGCAGGCCGGGATTGAACTTGCGTCCGCGCTGTCGCACGAGAATCGTGCCGCCGCTGACCAGGTTGCCGTCGTGGCTCTTCACTCCGAGGCGCTGCGACTGGGAGTCGCGGCCGTTACGTGAACTGCCCTGTCCTTTTTTAGTAGCCATTTCCTGTGTTCCTGTCTTCTCGCGTCTTACGCGTTGATCGCGGTGACCTTGACGCGGGTCAGCTGCGAGCGATGGCCGATGGTCTTGCGTTCCTGCTTGCGGCGCTTCATCTTGAACACCCGGATCTTCTTGCCCTGGGTCTGTTCTTCGATGACGCCGGTCACGGTGGCGCCGGTGAGGTAGGGAGCACCCGTCAGGATGTCGCCACCCTCAGTGCTCACCAGGAGCACCCGGTCAAACGTGAATTCCGCACCCGGTTCGAGATCCAGGTGATCCACGACAACAACCACGCCTGGCGTGACTTTTTCCTGCCGGCCGCCGGCTTCGACAATGGCGAACATTTCAAACTCTCCCAAGAAACGTAAAAGCTCCTCAGGCCGGCCCCGTGGACCGGTCTGGAACCATCAAGCGTAGCACCATCATGGAAATGAGGCAATGAGCCAATGTGGCAATGCATTGCCCCCATTCCATTGGCTCATTGCCCCATTGGCTCATTGCCTCATTTGAGGAGCGTTCTTGTCCCCTTAATTTTCTGAGTGCTGAGGGTGCTCAGGAAACCCGGAAGCAGGCGGTCCATGAGCTCGAAATAGGACGACAGCGGGGGGGTATTGTTCTGGGCCGAATAGAGGGTTTCTTCCCGGAACGACTCGCTGTAGAGCTGGACCCCGGTCCGGCCGCCGATAAAGATGAATTTGGGGACCAAGGCGTAGCCCTTGCGGTCCTCATATTGGCGGACGTCCTGAACCGACCGGCGGCCATAGGCGTCGAGGACCTCGCGGGTCCGGGTCACCGGGCCACTGCGCTGCACGTCGGTGAAGAGGATGGACCCGGTGATGATGAGCGGCGCCTGGTATTCCTCTCCGAGGCGCTTCCAGTAGTCCACGTCCGCGAAGATCTCCTCGTAGGGCTGGAGGTCTTTCTCGGTCATGATTTTTGGCTCGTTGCTCGTGGCTGCCGCGGGTGCCGCGGGGGGCTCATCCCCGGTCGCACGTTTGCGACGATCGACCTCGTCCACCAGAGAAATCACGTCGGAATCCACCACGCGGAGGTCTGATCGATTGCGCAGCTGGCTGCGAAGCAGGCGCACGGTCTCGCTGTTGGCGTCCACATCCTTGGAGCCCCCGGCGAGGAAACCCAGAACCAACACCCGCTGGAACGACGACACATCGAGCTTGGCCTGAATCGGCGTCTCGATGCCGATGTCATAGAACTTCAGGCAGCTCGACGCACCCAGGGCCAACGTCAGGCTAGCGATCGCGGCGACGGTTCTGGCGGTCATAAATCTCCCTGAACAGATCGTAGTTCTGCAAAATGAAGTTGTTCTTCGGATCGAGTTCGCGCGCCTTTTCATATGCCTTCAGGGCTTCAGGAAACTTGCCCTGCTGTTCGTACGCAATGCCCAGGTTGTTCCAGGCGGATGGATACGTCGGGTCGAGCTCGACGGCCTTCTCCCACCGGAACTCCGCCTCCTTCCACAGTTTCTTCTGCGCCAGTTCGATACCGAACTGCACCTGCGCCTTGGCGTCGGACCGCCGGTCGGCGAGGAGAGGAGCCGGGAGACCCAGAACGAGCACCGTCAAAACGGCGGCGCCCGCCCACTGCTGCCAGAGCGAGTTGTGCTGTTTCATAGCGTGATTGACCCCACTATACCCCCGTACGCGAGTAGAAAATGCAAAGTCCCTGCCGCGCGTATGTGACAGAAATTGACACCCCACCTCGCAGCTGTCGGCGACCCTGCTGGCACTACGGCTGCAACACCCACGCGGATGACCACGCACGAGGAATTGGTGGACCGACTGGCGATTGCGTGTCTGCGGCCGGGTCCGGACACCACCGCCTGCCGGAAATTGAAGGCACGGCTCACGAATGGCCGAGACCTCAGTGCAGAAGCCGTGGCGACGGACCTGAAGATCCCTGAGACGGACCGGGACGACGTGATTAACCGTGCGCGGGCCCAGGCCTCGCGCTGGCTCAACGAGGCAGCCGAACGTGGTTTTGACCTGATTACTTCGGCCGAGTCCCGGTATCCCGACCGACTGGCCGAGATTGGGGATCCTCCGGTGGCCTTCTGGCAGCACGGACCGCTGCCGTTGATAGGCAAGTCAGTAGCCATCGTGGGCTCAAGGACTGCGACGCCCGCCGGGCTGGTGGTGGCCCGTCAACTCAGCCGGGATCTCGCCGGTTTGGGCTACACCATCGTCTCGGGGCTTGCCGCCGGGGTGGATGGTGCCGCCCATCAGGCGGCGCTTGATGTGGACGGCCCGACAGTCGCGGTACTTGGATGTGGCGTCGACGTGGTGTACCCGTATCGCCACAAAGCGCTTGCAGCGGCGATCGCGGGCGCGGGTGCCCTGGTCAGTGAGTTTCCCCCAGGAAGCGGTCCCGTGGGGTGGCACTTCCCGCTGCGCAACCGGATCATCAGCGGACTGGCGCAGGCCGTGGTTGTGGTCGAAGCGTCCGAGAGAAGTGGCTCGCTCATCACCGCCAAGACCGCAATGGAGCAGGGCCGGGATGTACTGGCCGTCCCCGGAAGCGTGGCTTCGGGTCGATATCGAGGGTGCCATGCGCTGATTCGTGATGGCGCGCGGCTGGTTGAAACGGTGGAAGACGTGCTGGAAGAACTGGAGGGCATCGCCCGAAGGCCATCAGACGGATCTGCAGCTAAGTCTATATTTGTCAGCTACTTGGAGCCTGTCATGGCACGCGCAGAGCAATACACCCTCGACGATCTGGTTGAGCGTACCGGCCGACCGGTCCCGGAACTGCTGACCGAGCTCGGGCATCTGGAATTAGAGGGCCGAATTGCCCGCACTTCGGCGGGCCGGTTTGTCCGATCGTGACCCGGCTGCTTGACGCCATGCCCTTGATTGGGCCACGGTGAGTATCAATGTCAAAGCCGCTCGTGATTGTCGAATCGCCCGCCAAAGCGAAGACTATTTCAAAATTTCTCGGAAAAGACTGGGTCGTCGAAGCCTCTATTGGTCATGTGCGTGACCTGCCGAGCGGCGCCGCGGAGATTCCCGCGGCGTTCAAGGGTGAGGCCTGGGCTCGGCTGGGTGTCAACGTCGACGATGGGTTCGCGCCGCTGTACGTGGTGCCGAAGGAGAAGAAGGCGAAGATTCGCGAACTGAAGGCCAAACTCAAGAACGCCAGTGCCTTGTACCTGGCCACGGACGAAGACCGCGAGGGTGAAGCGATCTCATGGCACTTGACGGAGCTCTTGCAGCCGAAGGTACCGGTCAAGCGAATGGTCTTCCATGAAATCACCAAAGCGGCCATTCAGGCCGCGGTCGAAAATTGCCGGGATGTAGACACGCGGCTGGTGGATGCGCAGGAGGCCCGGAGAATCCTCGACCGTCTGTACGGCTACGAAGTGAGTCCCGTGTTGTGGCGCAAGATTGCGCCGCGTCTATCGGCTGGCCGCGTGCAGAGCGTCGCCACGCGACTGATCGTTGAACGCGAAAAAGAACGGATGGCGTTCACCTCTGCGGCGTGGTGGGACGCCAGCGTCAAACTCGAACACAACGCCATGCGCTTCAAGGCGCAGGTGATCTCGCTCGATGGTCAGGTGCTGGCACAGGGGCGTGACTTCGGGTCCAACGGCACACTGACAGCCGGCAGGAAGGTCGTGGTGCTCGACCAGGCACGCGCCACCACCCTGGCCGAGGGCCTGCAGGGACAACCGGCACGTGTGCGGTCGGTCGAGGAGAAGGAGTACGGTTCGTCGCCCAAGGCGCCCTTTACGACATCAACCTTTCAGCAGGAAGCCGGCCGCAAGCTTGGCATGACCGCCAGGCGTGCGATGCAGGCCGCCCAGCGGCTGTACGAAAACGGCTTCATCACCTACATGCGAACCGACAGCACGTCGCTGTCCGGGCAGGCGGTTCAGGCTGCGCGAAGCTTGGTCACCAGCCGTTACGGCGCCGAGTATTTGCCCAAGACGCCTCGCACCTGGGCGGGCAAGTCGCGTAACGCGCAGGAAGCCCACGAAGCGATTCGTCC
>JBKJTD010000011.1:0-4041 GCA_046590915.1 Vicinamibacterales bacterium | reverse complement strand
ACCCGCCTGCGCCAAGGCTACGGCGGGCAAGCCCCGTTGGACCATGGACCAGTTAGACTGTTCAGGTCATGTTGTCGATTCGCGAACAACTCGAGGCCCGGGAGGACGAGACACTTGCCCCGCAGGCGTCACGCAGCCGGTTGAGCAAGGGCCGAATGTCCGCCGAGCCGCCTGATCCCATCCGGCCGATTTTTCAGCGTGATCGGGATCGAGTCATTCACTCGAAGTCGTTCCGCCGACTCAAACACAAGACACAAGTGTTTTTTGCTCCGGCCGGCGACCACTACCGCACGCGACTCACGCACACACTGGAGGTCTCGCAAATCGCGCGCAGTATCGCAAAGGTCTTGCGGTTGCACGAAGAGCTGACCGAAGCCATCGCCCTCGGGCATGACCTGGGTCACCCGCCGTTTGGCCACGCGGGTGAGCGGGTCATCGACAAGCTGGTCCCTGGTGGTTTCAGTCACCACGAACAGAGCCTCCGCATCGTCGACGTCCTGGAAAACAACCGGCAGGGTATGAACCTGTCATGGGAAGTCCGCGACGGCATCGCTCGTCACTCAAAGGGCAAACACGGCTTGCCGGTGGGTGCTCCACCCGAACATCGTGCCTCGACCGTTGAGGGCCAGATTGCCCGTGTCGCCGACATCGTCGCCTACGTGAACCACGACATTGACGATGCCGTGCGGGCGGGGGTGCTCGATCCTGGGCAGTTGCCGTCGAGCGCAACCAGGTGCCTGGGGACGACCTCGTCGCAACGCATCAATACGATGGTGACCGACGTGGTGACCGAGACCCTCAAGGGCGACCTCACCGAAATCCGGATGAGCGACGACGTGCTGCAGGCGACGCTGGACATGCGGACGTTCCTGTTTCAGGCGGTCTACGAGAATCCCCGGGCCACGGCCGAGTTCGAAAAAGCGGCCGGGATTCTGGGGGGCCTCTGGGAGAAGCTCCGGCAGAGGCCGGAGCAATTTCTGGACCCGGTGACCATCGAAAATGAGGGCATCGACGCCGCCGCCCGAGATTTTCTGGCCGGAATGACCGACCGGTATGCTGTCGCACTCTTCGAGGACCTGTATGTGCCTCGCTCCTGGAGCGTTTAAAGGTCCACGGTCCGACAGGAGTCCAAGGTCCAGGGTTCCAGGACCTGGCCTTCGGGCGTGTTAAACTCTTTGTTTGCACTACTGGCTCGGGCCGGTAGAGGGAACCATGAAGCTCGATATCAGTCGAATTCGCCGGGGAGCTGAGGCCGTCAATCGGCAGTATGAGCCGGAGGCGTTTGCGGACCTGAAGGATGAGTTTCGGGTTACCGGACAGACCACGGTCAAGGGCACCGCGCGGCGCGATACGGGCATGGCCGTGAAGCTGACCGTGCGGGTGGAGTCCACGCTGGAGATGGCGTGCAGCCGATGTCTGGAGCCGTTTGCCGTCCAGGTGGATGCCAACGTTGAGACCCGGTTTGTGCCCGCAGGCGAACTGCCGAAGGTCACCGCGGAAACGGTTCGGTCGGGCGAGATTGAAGACGACGTCGAGGATCATGATCTCGGGCTGGCGGAATACCGGGACGAGACCATTGACCTGGGCGACGTGGTCAGAGAGCAGTTCGTGCTGGCGCTGCCGATGAAGCCGTTGTGCCAGGAGGATTGCAAAGGGTTGTGCCCCGTGTGTGGGGCCAATCGCAACCGTGAAACGTGTGAGTGCACGCAGCAGTGGATCGATCCGCGGCTGGCTGTGCTCGCCGAGTTGAAGAAGCAGTGAGCCAGGGGTAAGAACGATGCCAAATCCAAAACGCCGCCATTCCAAGCAACGCACGGCCAAGCGCCGTACGCACGACTCGTTGACCAAGGTCAACTCGATGACCTGTCCGCAGTGTCAGGAACCAAAGTTGCCGCACCAGGTGTGTGCCAACTGCGGGTTCTACAACGGCCGCCAGGTTCGCGCGGTCAAGGAAGACTAGTCTCTGCCGCACCCGACCATCGCGGTCGACGCCATGGGGGGCGACGCCGCTCCGGGTGAAGTCGTCGCCGGCGCCGTCGCTGCGGCGCGTGAGCTCGACGTCACCATCCGCCTTGTCGGGCCGTCGGCCATTGTGGCCGCGGAACTTGCCCGTGTTGCCGGCTCACGCGCGCCGGGCAATGTTTCCATCGCGGACGCCGCCGATGTCATCGGCATGGACGAATCGCCCCTGTCGGCGCTCCGCCGCAAACCTCGCGCCTCCATCAAGGTCGCCACCGAGCTCGTCACACGCGGCGAGGCATCTGCCGTGTACAGCGCCGGCCACACCGGGGCGACGCTCATGGCCGCGCACGCGGCGTTTGGCCTGTTGCCAGGCGCTGATCGTCCGGCGCTGGCCATCCTGATTCCCACGCTGACCGGCCAGGCCGTCCTGCTTGATACGGGCGCGACAATCGATTGTCGCCCGGAGCATCTGAGCGCGTTTGCGGCCATGGGGGCGGCGTTTGCCAGGATTGCCCTCGCGGTGGAGACCCCGAAGGTGGGCCTGCTGTCGGTCGGGGAGGAGCCCGCCAAAGGCAACGAACTTGTCCGCGAGGCCCATACGTTGCTGCTGGCCACTCCCGCGCTGAACTTTATCGGCAACATTGAAGCGCGCGACCTCTTCTCGGGTCACGCCGATGTCGTGGTGTGCGACGGCTTCACCGGCAACATCGTGCTCAAGACCGGCGAGAGCCTCGTCTCCACCCTTGAGACGATGCTCAAGAGGGAAGTCGGGCATTCGATGGCGTCGCGCATGGCCAACTGGCTCGTGGGGCGTGAGTTCAAACGCCTCAAGGCGAGGATGGACGCAGGCGAACGCGGCGGCGCGCCGCTGCTCGGGGTGAATGGGGTGGTGGTGATTGGCCACGGTCGCTCGGACGCCCGAGCCATTCGCAATGGCATCGCGTCCACCCTCGCGCTAGTGGAAGGGCATATGGTCGCTCGGCTGCGGGAGGTTCTCGGCAATGAGCCAATGGGGCAATGAGCCAATGAGCCAATGCATTGCCCCATTGCCCCATTGCCCCATTGCCTCATTTGCCTCAGGCGTTGCAGCGCGAGGGCATACAATCGGCGCCACACATCCCACTGGAGGCTCCCATGGTGCGTTCGTTCGTCATCGCCGGACTTGCCGCTGGTCTGCTGGCACAGGCCGGTCTGCAGGCGCAAACCCGTCCCCTCAAAAAGCTCGCCCTCGAACAGTTCTTTGACATGGAGACAGTCTCCAACCCAAAGATGTCGCCGGACGGCCGACGCATCATCTACACCCGCGGGTGGGTGGACCAGGTGAACGACCGGCGTCAATCCGACATGTGGATCATGAACGCCGATGGGTCGCGCAACCGACGTCTGACGGAAGGCTCCGGCGCCGTGTGGTCGCCCGACGGCACGCGCATCGCCTTTACACGGCAGGGGCAGCCTCGCGGCACCCAGGTCTTCGTCCGCTGGATGGATGATGAAGGCGCCGAAACCCAGGTCACACGCGTGGAACAGAGCCCATCGGAGGTGACGTGGACGCCCGACGGCAAGGCGCTGCTCTTCACCATGAACATTCCGGCGCGCACCGACTGGCCCATCCGCATGCCGGGCCGACCGGAGGGTGCGCGCTGGACCGAACCGCCGCGCATCATCGAAAGCCTGACCAACCGCGCGGACGGGCGCGGCTTCATTGATCAGACGCACGCGCACATCTTCACCGTGCCAGCCGAGGGCGGCACCGAACGCCAAGTCACGACGGGCGCGTACAACTACGGCGGATTCTCGCTCTCACCTGACGGCACGGAAGTGATTTTCTCAGACAACCGGGATCCCGATCGAGAAAAGGCGGAACGGGAATACCGCCAGTCCGACGTGTACGCGCTCCACATTGAGACGGGTGCGTTGCGCCAGTTATCGGACCGCTCCGGTCCTGATACCAACCCGGTGATCTCGCCCGACGGCCGCTGGGTCGCCTACCTGGGCTACGACATCACCACCGACACCTACATCGACAACGAACTGCACGTCGTCGGCACCGATGGCCGCAACCGTCGGCACATGACGGCG
>JBKJTD010000402.1:0-6112 GCA_046590915.1 Vicinamibacterales bacterium | reverse complement strand
GGTCGTCTCGGCGCGGCCCTCGGTCGTAGGCGATAACAGACTCCTTTATTGCTGGGGATATCCCCAGCAGTCACAGCCGACTATCTTAGCATTGGAAACGTATCTACCGGCGATCGGCCACCTCGGTTTGGGCGTCCGCCAGGAATTGGTCGAGGGTTTTGGGCCCCAGATCCCCTCCGGTCCGGCTCCGGACCGCCACCTGCCCCTCGGCGACCTCCCGGTCCCCCAAGACCAGCATGTAAGGCACCTTTTGGAGCTGCGCCTCCCGGATTTTGAAGCCGATCTTTTCAACCCGGGCGTCCAATTCCACCCGGAAACCGGCCTCAATCAGGCGTTTCTGCACGGTCTGGCCCCAATCCAGGTGCCGGTCGGCCAGGGGCAACACGGCGATCTGCACCGGCGCCAGACACAGCGGGAAGGCCCCGGCATAGTGCTCGATGAGCACGCCAATAAATCTTTCGAAGCTGCCAAAATTCGCCCGGTGGATGACGACGGGCCGGTGCTCATGGTTGTCGGGGCCGATGTACTTCAGGTCGAACCGCTGAGGGAGCTGGTAATCGAGCTGGACGGTGGCGCACTGCCACTTGCGGCCAATCGCGTCGGTCACGTCAAAGTCGATCTTCGGACCATAAAACGCGCCGTCACCTTCGTTCACCACGTACGGGACGCCCGACGCGTCGAGCGCCGCTTTCAGCTCGGTCTCGGCGTGATCCCAGGTGGCCTTTTCACCGAGGAACTCCTCGGGACGGGTGGACAACTTGACGTCGAACGCGAGGCCAAAATCCCCGTACACACGTTTGACTAGCGCCATCAGGTGTTCAACTTCCGACCTGATCTGCGACTCCATGACAAAACAATGCGCGTCATCCTGCGCGAACTGCCGGACGCGTGTCAGGCCAGACAACACGCCTGACGCTTCGTTGCGGTGCAGCGGGGTCTGCTCGTGCAGACGCAGCGGCAGGTCGCGATACGACCGGGTCTCCATCCCGAACATCAACATGTGGCCGGGGCAATTCATCGCTTTGACGCCCATGGCGTTGTCGTCTAAATGAGCTCGGAGGTGATTTCCGGCTGCATCAGACCCGGAAATCACCTCCGAGCTCTTGCCCTCCACCAGAAACATGTTCTCGCGGTAGTGGTGCCAGTGGCCGGAGGTTTCCCAAAGTGCCTTGTTGAAGATGAGCGGGGTCTTCACCTCCGTATAACCGGCGGGGAAGAGCACCTCACGCATGTAGTTGGCGAGCGTGTTGTAGAGCGTGGTGCCTTTGCCCTGCCAGAACGCGGCGCCGGGCGCCCACTGGTGGAACGAGAAGAGCCCCAGCTCCTTGCCCAACTTCCGGTGGTCCCGCTTCTTCGCTTCCTCGATCCGCGTCAGATACTGCTTCAGGTCGTCGTCTTTGAAAAACGCCGTCCCGTAAATGCGCTGCATCGGCGTGCCCTGCGCGTCACCTTTCCAGTAGGCGTTGGACGCGTGGAGCACCTTGAAGGCCTTGAGCTTCGCGGTGGTCGGCACGTGCGGCCCGACGCAGAAGTCCACAAAGGTCTCACGATCTTTGATGGTGTAGCAGGAGACCTGTGACTGGCCTTCGGTCTTCTCCTGGATCAGCTGTACCTTGAGCGGCTCACCCTTCGTTTTAAAGAATTCGATGGCCTCGTCGCGATCCCACATTTGACGTTCAAAGATGAGGTCCTGCTGCGCAAGCTCCTTCATCTTTTTTTCGATCTTCTCGAGGTCCTCCGGCAGGAACGGCCGGTTGACGACGAAGTCGTAGTAGAAGCCATCTTCGATGGGTGGCCCGATGCCGCATTGCGCTTCGGGAAAGAGCTGCGTCACCGCCGCGGCCAACAGGTGCGCAGTCGAATGCCGATACACATACAACGCATCCGGGCCGTCGGGTGTGACGATGCGGAGACGGGCGTTGGTGGTGAGCGGATGGCTCAGGTCGACGAGGGCGTCGTCGACATACGCGGCGAGCGCCTTGCGGACCACACCGCCGGGCAGGGCTTCCAGTGCGAAGGCAGACACGGACGTACCGGCGGTTACGGATCGCTCTGACCCGTCGGGGAGGGTGATGGTGACTTGAGACATGGGTTCGTCCGCCTTCGCTGGGCGCTCGTTACACTCGCAGCTTCGGCGGACAAACCTCCGCGGCTGATGCTCCGCGAAGGTTTGGTAGGCACGGGCGGACTCGAACCGCCGACCTCCTGCATGTCAAGCAGGCGCTCTAACCAGCTGAGCTACGCGCCTAGACAGCCTTGCAGGCCCACAGGCGAACCACGAGTATAACCCGGACTACCCGTTCAACGATTTTTTGAGCGCCGCACCGGGGGTGAATCTGGCGACCGTTCGCCCCGGAATCTTGAGTTCAGCGCCGGTGGCAGGGTTCCGCCCGGTGCGCGCCTTGCGGGCGGCGGTCTTGAATGTGCCGAATCCCACGAGGGTGACCGTCTCGCCCTTTTGTAATGCCTTCACAATGCCGTCAATGGCGGATTCGACGACCGCCCAAGCGGTGACCCGCGTCAGGCCGGTGTCTTCCGCAATCTTGGCGGCGAGCTCCTGCTTGTTCACTGACCCTCCGACGAACCTGCGCGAGGCTTCAGCCGCTCAAGCGCTTTGTTCAGCATCTCGTCGGTGGCCGGCGCCGCATCGTCGAATCCAACGCTCGGGGATTCCACCGCGACATCTGGAGGGAGGCCTCGACCGTGGATGGGTTCACCGTCAGAGGCCAGATAACGTGCGTAGGTCATCCAGAGTCCGCGACCTTCAGGCAATGCGACCAGGCGCTGCTCGGCGGCGAGGCCGGCGGTGGGTTCACCGACGAGGTCGCCGCGGCCGTTGCCGTCAAGCGCGGCGGCAAAAATTTCCGCTGCGCCGGCCGTGCCGTTGGACACGAGCAACACAATCGGTATCGTCACGGCACCGTCGCCTGAGGCCGCCGGCGTGACGTCGCGCTCTTTGTTGCGTGCCGCTCGACTCGCCAGCGATCCGTTCTTCACGAACCAGCGAGCTGCGGCAATGCCTTCACTGTTGAGGCCGTCCGCTGTGGCACGCAGGTCGAGCACGACGCCGGACGCTCCTGATTTCTGGAGGCCGGAGACGGCCGCACCGAGGGCTGCGGCGGTGCCGGCCGCAAAACTGGACACACGGACCACGGCGGTGCCATCCGGGCCCCGAGTTGTCGTGACCGCGTCACCTTTGAGGACCTCACGCGTGAGTTTCACCACGTGTGGTTCGGCCGCGTTGCCGCGCAGGACGGTCAGCTCAACCGTGGAACCCGGCGCGCCGCGCAACAGCCGCGTCCCGGTGAACGCGGACACCTCACGCGTGGGTTTGCCATCAATGCCGCGGATGAAATCGTTGGTACGCAGACCCGCACGGTGCGCGGGAGATCCGTCACGGACACCGACGATGCGCAGGTAAAACTGACGTGAGATGACCAGGCCAACATCACCGGCCGGCAGCGCCGCATCGGCCTTCGCGATCGCGACCTCGTCGGGCGTGAGGTAGGCGCTCATCGGATCGAGGCCGTCAGCCAGTCCGCGCATGGCGCCTTCCATCACCTTGTTGGGGTCAACGGTTTCGACGTAGCTCGACATGATGAGCGACACCACGTCTTCGAATACGCGCAGATGCGTGAATGACTTCTCAGGCTGAAGCGGGGTATCCGAAGTCGCAGCGTTGGCGCCGAGCAAACCACCCACGGCGGCGAGCACCACGAGCGGAGTCGAAACCAGAAGCAAGAGCCAGCGCGACTTGGAAGTCATGAGGGGATCTTAACCCGGGTCGGTGGTGTGGGTGGTGTGGGTCAGCGGCGGGGCCACAGGGGGCGGCCATCTACGGATCCGGGCGTGGGGATGCCGTAGAACTGCAACACCGTCGGAGCGATGTCGATGATGTTCGCGCGGCCGTTGGCATCGGTCGCTATCGGACGGTTGGTGATGAGGACGCCGGCGGTGTCGGCGAAGTCGTAGCCGCCGTGGTCGCCTGACCAGCGCTTCATGTTCGGATACACGAGCTCTGCAGGCGCGCCACCGAGGGTGGTCTGCCACGAGACGCGATATCCGTCGGCAAAGCCGACCTGGAGGTCCGAGGCGTTGTGCAAGAACTCGCCCGAGTACACATCGTCTCGTTTGTAGACATTTTTCACGATGAGCTCGCCGTTGTCCGGATCGCGGAAGTCGGCCTTGAGGCGCGCGGTGAGATCAGTGGCCAGCGTCTGGTACTCGGCGCCGGTGGAGACGATGCCTTGGCCCTCACGGCCGCGGAGGTTGAAATAGATCTGACCGAGGCCCATGGCGTAGGCACGGGTTTTCGACCAGTCGACGTGTTCAAAGAACTCTGCGCCGCTGAATAGATCGTTGAGCGTCTTGTCTTGTGACTGCGTCTGGCCCTTGAGCACCATGAAGCCGTTCTGCACAAGCCAGCTGTTGAGATTGACCGCCTTCCGCCACGAGTGAAAGCCGTGGTCGGAGACCACCATCAACGTGGTGGTGGTGTCGATCTGGTCGAGCACCTCGCCGATGAACTGATCGGCGCGCCGATAAATGCGAAGGATTGAGTCGCCGTGCGCCCCGGCCTCCGCCGTGTTGTGCATCGGGTGTGTGGCGTCACGATGCCGCCACATCATGTGCTGCACACGATCGGTGGATTCGATTACGCCGATGAGCATGTCCCACGTGCCCGACGTCATGCGGTTGAGGATGACCTGAGCCCGGTCGTCGAACGCACGATAGAGGTCGTCCATGAAGGTGGCCTCAGTCATGCGATCTTCATTGAGCGGCCACGTGGCTTCGGCCCAGCCCAGTGTGCGGAACGGTCCGAGTTTTTTGTACAGATCGCCGGCAAAGTTGGCGGGGTAGGAGATGGGCACCGGCGGCGCGTCCGGCTTCCAGTTCACCGGCGCCACATACACCTGCACATCGTCATCAGCCTTCATCAGATGGATCTGGGTCATACCGTGCACGGTGATGAAGAGGTTGACGCGGAACGTGAGGTTGATCCACTTGCTCCACTCGCCGGTTTTGAGTGTGACTTTCTGGCCGTCGATGTCGATGTCGGCGGCGCCGCGACCCTTGGTCCATGTAATGGTCAGAGGCACGCTGACATCAGCCTTCGTTTGGAGCTCGGCCTTCGTCGTTCGGTCTGCATCGGAGAGCGTCGGCCTGGCGTCGATCTCGGACAGCTGGGCACGGACGATCGGGTTGGGCGGTCCGACCAGTTGGGTGCGCGCGATGGCGCCATCGAACGCAAGACGCTTGAGGATGCCGCCCATTTCGGTGCTGCCCTCCTCGAAGCGGCTCAGGTCTGTCGCGTAATAACTGAATGTGCCCATCGTGCCGCGAATGTCCGGCAGCGGCAGGCCCGAGAGCAGTTCTCCGTTGGGCACGTCTTCAGGCGGGAACGTGATCGGGACGGTGAGGATGCTGCTGCGGACACCGGCCTGACCGGCCGTGACCCAGAACGATGTGCCGCCGCGCAGGGAGGTGACCTTCGGGCGCGAGGTGGGAATCCAGTTCCACAGAAAGGTGGGCGGCGTGCGCGTGACCATTCCCAGATCGGGAAAGTAGGTCTGGGTGTCACGCACGAGAAAGTCGTAGATGTTGTGTTTTCCGGGGTTCACGCCGGTCGCAAATGACGCCCATGCGGTGGGCGATTCGGGGGAAACAGTCGTGTCCAGGTCGTAGAGCCCGCCGGCTTTCATGACACGGGACAAGTTGGGCAGTTGTCCGGCCGCCATGTACTCGCGCACCAGATCCGGGTCCATGCCGTCGAAGCCGATGATGACCAGCTTGGGTTTGCCCGTGTCCGGTGCCGGCGCGGGGCCTCCACACGCGAACGTTGCCACGGCCGCGCCGACCATCACGGCCGCTCCCCATCGACTCATCCTCGCCATGGCGGACATTCTACGATCGTCACGGGGGACTGTGTCTTCGGAGCGGCCGGGCTTTAGCCCGGCCGACAGCGTCGGGCTGAAGCCCGACGCCTCCGATGCACTCGTGTGAGATTAGACTGACCCCGTGAGATTCATGGGCGTGGACTATGGCGCGAAGCGGATCGGGCTCGCGCTCTCAGACGCGAGCGGAACGCTGGCGCGCGCGTGGCAGATGGTGC
>JBKJTD010000135.1:0-11748 GCA_046590915.1 Vicinamibacterales bacterium | reverse complement strand
CGACAAGCTCGTGTTTCTTGAGAAACAGCGCGACCATGCGGAAGTCAACGTGCGGAACCAGACCCGTGCACTCCAGGACGCGTCCAATGCGCGCATCCAGGCGGCGCACCACCTCCGAGTCCTCGACAACTGAATTGCGCGGCCCCGGATTGCGGTACCCTTTCTCCATGACCTCTTCGCGCGTGGCCTTGATCTCGATCCTGTCCGCCCTTCTGCTGGCGCCGACGGTCGTCGCCGCGCAGGGCCCGGTCGCCCCGGTCACGGTGGAACCCATGCCGTGGGTGGTGGCCGATGTCCGGGTGGGTTGGCCGGCGATCGGCGCTGACGAGCTCACGGCAGCAGCGATCGGACGCAACGCCACCGAAATGCCTGGGCGGGCCTTGACCGCCGGGCTCGGGATTCATGCCTACCCGCTGCGGCGCGGCCGATGGAAGTTGGGCGTGGGAGCGGAACTGCTGCGTGGCCGGGGCCGCTACCAGCAGAAAGACACCGAAGGCAAACCGGTCGGTGCCCAAATCAACCGCACCCTCTCGGCGGTCTCCGCGCAGGTCTCGCTCAACTTCGGGCGCGGTCAGGGGTGGAGTTACGTGACCGCCGGCGCCGGCCCGTTCAGATTCGACACCTTCCTGGGCGAAGGCCCGGGCGACGGCGAGAGCGCCAACACCATCAACGTTGGCGGCGGTGCCCGCTGGTTCAAGTGGGACCACGCCGGGTTCACCGCCGACATGCGCTTCTACCTCACCCGCCCTTTTGAAGGCACTCTATTGGTCGCCCCCCGCGGCGCCCGGCGCGTCGTCGTCCTCTCGGTCGGGCTCACGCTCAAATAGTCCGATATACTAGGAAGCTTGAAAGGACTGCGAATTTGAGCAAGGACGATCTGATTGATGTCCAAGGCACCGTGGTGGCCGTCCATAGTGGAGGTCTGTACCGCGTGCAGGTGGATTCGGGCCATGAAGTGCTGGCCCAGTTGAGCGGCCGGATGCGCCGCTTTCGAATCAAGGTGGTTCCGGGCGACCGGGTCACCGTGGGCGTGTCTCCCTACGACCCTCTCCGCGGCATCATCACCTTCCGCGCTCGATAACACTTCGCGCCACCAGCATTGACTACACCTACTGACACTCCCAAACCCAGGCGACGACGCCGCAGTGGAGGGGGAGGCGGTCCTCGTCCATCTGCCCCTGCCGCGCCGGCACCCTCGCGTGCCCCGAGACGCGGCAGTGGACAGGCGACCCCGCAAGCGGCCTCCACGACTCGCGAGTCGATGCCGTTTGACCCCGCTCCCCTGCCCTTCGTTGATCTGGTCACCGACCCGCATGTGCTCGACGCACTGCAACAGCGGGGCTACAAGCTCACCACCCCCATTCAGAGCGCCGTGTTGCCGTATGCCCTCAAAGGCCTCGACGTCATCGGCTGCGCGCAGACCGGCACGGGAAAAACCGCCGCGTATCTGTTGCCGATTCTGGCCAAGCTCATGTCGGCCGGTCACACCGGATCGCACGCGCATACACGCGCGCTGATTCTTGCGCCAACCCGCGAACTCGCCACGCAGATTGACGACGAGATTCAGGGCTTTGCGTATCACGCGCCCGTCGCCAGCGTCGCTGTCTACGGCGGTGTGCCAATGGGACCGCAGGAACGCGCCCTCAAAGCCGGCGTCGACATCGTCGTCGCCACGCCCGGACGGTTGCTCGATCACATGCGCTCGAAGGTCGGCGACTTTTCGCGCATCGAAGTGCTCGTGCTCGACGAGGCGGATCGCATGATGGACATGGGCTTCTGGCCCGACGTCCGCAAGATCGCCGAGATGATGCCTCCGACCGAGAAGCGGCAGACGATGCTGTTTTCGGCGACGATGCCCGAAGAGGTGATGCGGTTTGCGGATGAACTCGCGCCCAAGTCGGTGTTCATCCAGGTGGGATCGATGCGCGGCCCCGCGCAGACGATCACGCACGAAGCGCGGCTTGTGCATGCGAAAGACAAGGCCGAAGTGCTCGCGAAGGAACTGCGTCGCGAACGTGGCACGTCGATCGTGTTCGTCAATACGAAGATCGGCTGCGACCGTCTCGCACGCACGCTGCAGCGCTCGGGCCTCAAGGCCGCGGCCGTGCATGCGGACCGGTCGCAGAAGGAACGTACGGAGACGATCGAAATGTTCCGGTCCGGCCGCATTCAGGTGCTGGTGGCCACCGACGTCGCCGCGCGCGGGCTGGACATCGATGACGTGGCGTTGGTCGTGAATTACGAAGTGCCGCGTTCACTCGATACGTACGTGCATCGCGTCGGCCGAACCGGCCGTCGCGATCTCTCCGGCCACGCGCTGACGCTGTCGGACGACTTCGAGCGGTCGTATCTGGATTCGATCGACAAGGCGTTCGGCTTGAAACTCTTCGAATAAAGCGCCCCTCTTCGGAGGCGCAAACCACTACCCCCCGACCATCCCCCATTGCGTTCCGTCTGAACCGCCGGTATGCTCCGCGCTGTGACTCACAGTAACAGTCGCCCCTCTTCGGAGGAGCCGGGCTTCAGCCCGGCGTATGCGCTCCGAAATCTTCTTGCCTTGGTGACGCTCTGTGTCAGTTCGGCAGTCCCACACGCGCAGGTGCAGGGCACGCCGCAGGCACCGGCGCCACCGGCGGTCGGAACGGGGCTGATCGCAGGACAGGTCGCGGACCAGGACACGGGCCGCGGCATTGCCGGCGCGCAGGTCACGCTCACGCCGAGGCTGGGGCCCGCGGCGCCCGGTGCGGCGGTGATTCGCCCAGCAGCGGTTGCGGCAGACTCGCAAGGACGTTTTTATTTTGGCACTCTTCGCGCCGGCGGTTATGCCGTGATGGTGCAAGCTCCGGGCCACACGCAGCAGTTCCAACCGCGGATCGTTGAGCTGGCAGATGGCGCAAGGGTCACCGACGTGAAGGTGAACCTCCGCCGGCTCGGTAGTCTCACCGGACGCGTCCTCGACGACAGCGGCACCCCGGTCGTCAGCGTGGAGATGCTGCTGCTCACACGTCTCGTCAACCAAGGACGACCGCCCGCGCTGATGCCGGCGATGCGCACCCGCACAAACGATCGCGGGGAGTACCGCTTCGCCGGTGTCCCTGAAGGTGATTACCTCGTCTGCGCCTGCCTGCGCGGCGATCCCATTCCCTTTGATGGTCACCTGCTGAGCACGCTGGCGGCGAGGCCACTGGAGTTGCTGGGTGCCGCGGGTCGCGCGGTGACGGCCGGGAGCGATGCCGTCAGCCTCGACGGCACACTCAAGACACTGCCGATTACCTTTTATCCCGCGGCGACCCTTGCGTCCCAGGCGGAGCGCGTGCGCATGACGGCCGCTGAAGACAAGACCGGCGTGGACGTGACCATGACGGCCGTGCGGGCTTCGCGTGTCTCTGGACGCATCGTCGGCGCCACATCGTCGGTCACCGCCGCGCATCTGCGGCTGCGCGTGATGTCCGACACCGCCGAAGCCGCAGGCATCACGCAAATCGTCCCGATGCTGGTGCAACCTGACGGACGGTTCGACTTCGCGAACGTGCCTCCCGGCCAGTACGTGCTTGAAGTGAATTTCAGACCAGGTGCGCGAGGTGGTGGTCCCACCGGAGCGGCGCTCGTGTTCGTGGGAGGCCGCGCTCAGGCCATGCAGCCGACGATGCCAGTGCCGACCGGAGGCAGAGGCGGCCCGGTCGATCCGGCCTCGCTGCCCCTCTGGGCGCAGGAGATTCTCACGGTTGGTGATCGCGATATCACCGGGCTGGTCGTGCCGCTCAATCCGACCCTGACTGTGTCCGGACGCGTGACGTTCTCGGGCAGCGCTGCACCACCGAACGAGCAGGCGCTTCAACGCATCTCCGCAGTGCTGAGTTCAGTGGAAATCGGGTCGCTCGCCCGCAGCTATTTCGGGCAGCTCCAGCCAGACCGCACCCTCCAGTTCTCCGGCGTCCTCCCGGGCAAATATGTGTTGTCGAATAATCTGGCTGCGCCGCCGTGGATGACGCTGAAGTCGGTCACGACTGCCGGTGACGACCTCACCGACGCGACGATCACCGTCGATGGCGATCTCGACATGACCATCACGCTGACGGATGTCATCCTTGGATCCGTGACCGGTCGCGTCGGATCGGCCGGGGCGCCCGAAGGGGATCCGTCGTGGCTTCGGGTGTTTCCGGTGGAGCGAAAGTACTGGCCGGAGCCGTATGCCGCGTTGCGGCGGTTTCGCACCGTGACCGTGGCGCCGGACGGCCGCTACTTCGTGACCAGTCTACCGGCGGGCGATTACTATCTCATCGCGTCGTCACAAGGCGGCAGCCAGTGGATGGACGCGAGTTCACTTGAGACACTTGCGCGCACGGCTGAGCGCGTCCGTGTGAACGATGGCGACAAGCTGGTCTTTGAGGTGCGGCGATGATGCGTCTCCTGATGACACTCGCTGTCGTTGCCGTCAGTTCAACGTACACCTTCGCGCAGCAGCGCGATACACGGCCGTTGCCGCCCACCGCGACCGTGCCGGCCGCGCCTACCGGCACTGCGAAAGTCTCTGGGCAGGTTGTCGCTGATGCCAGTGGAACGGCGTTGGCACATGCGGCGGTCGTGCTGATCGGCGCGCGCACCGGTGTCATCAAGGTGACCTCCGCCGATGTCGACGGGCGGTTTACGTTCGACGCGTTGCCCGCGGATCGTTACAACATCGGCGCGAGCAAGTTGCCCTATCTTGGCGCGGTCGCAGGCGCCCGTCGTCCTGTCCGTCCAGGGGTGCCGGTGATCGTCGCCGACAAGGCGCACGTCGCCGATGTCGTGATTCGACTGCCACTCGGGGCTGCGATCGCCGGAACCGTGTTCGACCTGTCGGGCAACCCTGCTTCCAATACTCTGGTCTCGGTACTTCAGCGCAAGACACAGAACGGCGAGGTCATCATCTCCGGTGTCTCCGGTGGAAACGTGCAGACCGACGAGCGGGGCCGCTACCGGGTGCACAGTCTGGCGCCTGGCGAGTACCTGGTGTCCGCCTCACCGTCGTCCATGGGCATGAACGTGTCGAAACGGCTGACCGATGAAGACGTTGACGCGGTTCTTGCCGGTCGAGTGAGTCCAGAACCGACGAGACCGGCCGCTCCGTTTCGAAACATGCATTCGTACTTCCCCGGCACGTCGCGCGTCGCCGACGCGGGGTCGGTGCTGGTCGCCGCAGGTGACGACCGGGGCAACGTGGATTTTCGACTGGAGGCGCCGTCGACATCGAGCATTGAAGGCACAGTCAGCACGGCCGACGGGTCGCCGCTGCCACCACGAACGACGGTGAGCATGATCACGGTTGCGGGCAGCAGTCCGTTCTCGAGCGGTGCCTCGATCACCGTTGGACCTGATGGCCGATTCGGCCTTGCGGGACAACCACCAGGCCGTTACGCGCTGAACGCGCGCGTCGGCGCGGGACCAACGGAGCTGGCAGCGCTGGTCGCCCTCGACACATTCGGCAATGACGTCGCGTCAGCGCAGCTCATCCTGCGCCCGTTGCTGACCCTGACGGGGCGTCTATCGGCCGTTGGTGCCGGCACCACGAAGCCGCCGTCGATTGCCGGATTGCGGCTCCCTCTCTCGGGTTTAACCGCGGCCACGAGGAGTGGAATTCTGCCGCGAGTGTCGGCTGCCACGGCCGACGGTACATTCGAGATCACCGGTGTCGTGCCGGGAAGGTATACGTTCGGCGGTACGCCATTCTTTGGCGCATCCAGCGACTCGGTGAACTGGGGACTCGCGACCGTCGTCATCGACGGCACGGATGTGACCGACCGCGCATTCGACATCAGCGCCGAGACACCACCAAAAGGAATCGTCGCCACGATCACCAACCAGTGGCAGGAGATCGCCGGTCGTGTCACCAATGCCGAAGGCGCGGGCGTGAGTGACTACACGATGCTCGTCTTCCCTGTGGATGAAGCCTACTGGCTCCACACCTCCAGGCGCATCGTCACCACACAACCCTCAGGCGATGGGCGGTACGCGCTCGGCGGCCCCGGACCCGCAGTGCTGCCCGCCGGTGAGTATTACCTCGCCGCCGTCACCGACGTGTCGAAGGACGAGCAATACGACCCCGCGTTTCTCAAGGCGCTGATCCCGGCGGCGATCAGGATCACGCTCGCTGCAGGAGAACGAAAGACGCAGGATGTTCGCGTGCAATAGAAAATCTCCGGAGCGCACGGGACGGACTCTCGCGACCAATGTCCGTACCTTTGGCCTCTGGCCTTTATCCTTTAGCCTTCTTGACGCCCTTGGCCCGCAGCGTCGCTTCAAGGGCCGGCAGACTGGCGGCATCCTTCGCGCGTCCAGTCGCGCGCTTGCTCTCGATGACGCGTTCGAGAGGGAGGATTCTGACCGTGATGCCATCGATGGTCCGCTCAAGCCCGTCGGCATATTCGTCGGCGAACCGCCGGAGGCCGTGCGCGGTCAACACCACATCCAGACGTGAGAGGCCATCTCCTCCGAAGGCCGGCGGCTGCATGCCGAATCCAGACACCCAGAATCCGCCAGCATCCTTGGCCGCAAGCGACAGAGGTCCGGCGTCGAGCGATTCAAACCACAGGTCGAGATCCTGTGTCGCAACAGGTGCGCCCTCAAGGACCGCAGCCCCCAGGCCGATGATCAAAAACTTGATGCCCCGGTGTCGGAGGGCCTCAAACAGGGCGCGCTCAGCGGGCGTGAGTGCGAAGTCGTCCACGGCTGAGTCCCAGGCGAAGGCGTTCGGTTGGTGTCAACTCCAGCGCCCGAAGGGCATGGTACACATCCCCGACGTCAACCGTCGGGTGGGCTGCGGCGATGGCGTGCGCCTGCTGCCAGAGCCGCTCGGAGTGCTCCGCCCACGCGCGCTGGTCAGGCGTCAGACTGTCGACCAGGCCGATCACCGGAAGGTCCATGGGCACATTATAGGCCGGGGCGACGTGCCCAATTAGTCCGAGAACTCTTTCGCCAACTCCGTGAACTCCCCTTCGGGATCGAGCTCGCGATATTGCTGCCAGTGGGGCTTGGCTTCAGCGGAGCGCCCGAGTTTTTCGAGCGTCACTGCGAGATAAAAATGCGCCTCGGGATAGAGCGGATTGATCGCGAGCGCTTCGCGATAGTTCAGCAGCGCCTCGGGGTACCGCGCGAGATCATGCTGGATGTTGCCGAGGTTGAAATACGCCTCGAAACATTCCGGATCAAAACGGATCGCCTTTTCGTAGATCGCGTCGGCCTCCACGAGTTCGTCCCGTTCGTAGTGGATATTGGCGAGGTTCACCAGCGCCGGCACCAATTGCGGGTCAAACAACAACGCCCGCCGATACGACGCGGCCGCCATATCCAGATTCCGCTCATCGCCATCGTCGAGTTCCGCGCCTTCGAGGAAGTACTTCGCGGCCAGGGTGTAGTTCGCGGTCTGAATCTGCGCGGCGCGATCGGCCTGGCCGCGTGCGTCCTTGCGCGCGGCCGGCAAGGAGACGACACGCGCGCGCGGAGAATCCATGCGGGCGGGCTGGAAGTCGAACGCGAGTTGGCCGGTGCGCTCCGCCAACATCCCGCGCAAGATGCCGTTGAGCGGCACTCCGCGCGCAAGATCGGCGGCGGCGGCTTTGATGACGTGCAGGTCGTTGAACGAATACCGCCCGGCAACCGGACGAATCAAACCCCACTTGCCGAGGTAACGGAGATGGTCTTCACGCAAACCCGGATACATGCCCTGCAGGTCGCGGGCCGAGTAATACCGTGTGCGCAGCGTTTCAAGATCCGGCAGTCCCGCGGCCAGACACAACGCGTCTTCGGTCAGGACCTCACGCACGTGCGGGGGCCAGCCGTCGGCGAGCACGTCGCCAGTGCGAATGATGATTGTGGTGTGGTCCGAGATCGAGAAGGCGCAGGTGCCGCCGAGCCGTTCGACAAGCGCGCGCAGGTCGCGGCGTGACAACACACCACCCTTGCCCAGCACAGCCACGTGCTGACCGGCAAACGGGCGCTCGGCCGGCAGGCTCACGGACGCAGTAACGGGCACGGAGGGATCGTAGCAGAGGTATCATCTGCCGATGCTTCTGGCGGGAGATATTGGCGGGACCAAGACCCTGCTCGGCCTGTTTGAACCGACGGGGGAACGCCCGCGGTCGCTGGTCGTGCGCGAATACACGACGCTGGATTTTGACAGCCTCGACGAGCTGATTCAGGTCTTCCTTGACGACACCCGATCGGAGTCACAGCTGCGGGGGTTTTGTCTCGGCGTCGCCGGTCCCGTGTCCGGTCTGGTGGCGCGACTCACCAACGTCCCGTGGCTGGCGGATGCGTCGGTGTTTGCCGACCGCTGGCCGGATTGCCCCGTGCGCCTCCTCAACGATCTTGAAGCGATGGCCCACGCGGTGCCGGTCCTTGAGGCGGACGAACTCGCCGTCCTGCAGGCGGGCGTCCCGGTGCCTGCTGGGAACGCTGCGTTGATTGCGGCGGGAACAGGATTGGGTCAGGCACTCCTGCACAACGTGCGCGGCGAATTTGTGCCGTCGGCGTCAGAGGGCGGCCACTGCGATTTCGCCGCGCGCACGGCGCGTGAGCTCGCGCTGGTCGAACATCTGACCGGCATCTACGGCCGCGTGGACAACGACCGGGTGATCTCGGGCCCCGGCCTGGCCAACATCTTCCGGTTCACCCACGGCTTCCGCGCGGGGGCCGGCACGTGCCCGGCGATCGGCCCTGGTGTGGAAAACGGCGAGTTGCCGGCCGCCATCAGCGCCACAGCCATGAGCGGCCGCTGCGAGCAGTGCTCCGAGGCGCTGGACATGTTTATCGAGGCGTATGGGGCGGAGGCGGGCAATCTGGCCCTCCGGTCGGTCGCCACGGCCGGCCTGTATATCGGTGGCGGCATCGCCCCCAAAATCCTCCCAGCGCTCGAACGGGGCCTGTTTCTCGACGCGTTTCGGGCGAAAGACCCCTTGACGGACCTGCTCCGGACGATTCCCGTGTCGATCATCCTCAATCCCGCGGCGGGGCTGCTGGGGGCTGCTGTCGGGGCTGACGCTGGAAAATGAGCCAATGGGCCAATGGGCCAATGGGCCAATGAAATTCATTGCCTCATTTCCGCCATGACCCATTGCGGCGGCTATCGGTGACCGGATAGCATCCTCACCACTTGGTTGCCTTTCTTTACTCCTTCGGAGGACCGATGCGTCATAAGTTCGTACTTCTCGCGGTTATCGCGGTGCTGCTGGCACCCGTAACTGCCCTCGCCCAGCAGACCGGCAACATTGCCGGCCGCGCGGTCGACAGCAGCGGTGGCGCCCTTCCAGGCGTCACGGTTGAAGCCACTTCCCCATCACTGCCGAGCGCACGGGTCGCCGTGACCGGCGAGAACGGCGACTACCGCCTGGTGGCACTGCCCCCAGGCACCTACAGCGTCACCTTCACGTTGTCGGGTATGCAGAAGCTGACGCGCAACGCACAAGTGCAGCTCCAGCAGGACACGACGATCAATGTCACCATGGCCATCTCGGGCGTGGCCGAAACGGTCAACGTCACCGCCACCGCCAGCTATGTGGACACCAACTCGGCCACGGTCAAGAGCGGCATTTCGGCGACACAGATCGCCGGCCTCCCTGTTGGCCAGGAATACCGTGACCTCATCCGCCTGATTCCCGGCGTGCAGTTCACGGCCGACCAGGTTCGCGGCCCGAGCGCGGGCGGCAGCGGCCAGGACAACGTGTATCAGTTCGACGGCGTCAACGTGACACTGCCGCTCTTTGGCACCCTCTCCGCCGAGCCGTCTTCACACGACATCGCCCAGGTGACGACCATCAAAGGCGGCGCACGGGCGATCGATTTCGACCGCTCGGGTGGCTTCACGATCGACTCGGTGAGCAAGTCGGGCACCAACCGCTTCTCGGGTGAACTGCGTTATCAGATTCAGACGGCCAAGATGGCTGCGGATCTGGTCAGCGGCTCTGTCTCCCAGTACGAGCAGGACCAGTCCTGGCTGACCGGCAGCATCGGAGGGCCGATCATTCCCGGCAAGGTGACCTTTTACGGCTCGTATTACCGCCCGGAGTTTTCACGCGAAAACCGCGCGAACGCCTACGGCACGCTGCCGCAGTACGAACGCAACCGCAATGAATATTTCGGCAAACTCACGTTGACCCCGATCCGTGATGTGCTCCTGAACGTCAGCCACCGTGACTCACGGCGCGAGGACACGAGCACGCTGTTTGGCGGATTTTCGACCCCCACGACCGGCACCGGTGAAGAGAGCGAACAGAAGATCACCACCGCAGAAGGATCCTGGATCCTTGGCAAGGGTCTGGGCACGTTTAAATACACCCGGTTTGCGAACGAAAACCTGGGTCGGCCCGACTTCATTTCGCCGGCCACGCCGAGCGAGGCCATCGGGTCCCTCTTGAACATCGCCAGCCTGGAGACGCAGGGACAGGTCAGTCTGCCGTCGCCGATTACCGGCAACACGGCGTTCAACACGTTCCTGCAGCCCTTCATCGATAAATACGGCTACCTCAATGCGAGTGGCGCGCGTGTTGGTGGCTCGACCTTCGGGTACGCAACGCAGCTCAACGATCAGGACTTCTTCCGCGACAACATCCAGTTCGCCTACAACGTGACGCTCGGCTCGAAGGTGACGCACGAACTGCACGCCGGGTATCAGTGGTACCGCGACTCCGAGGAACTGCTGCGCACCTCCAACGGCTGGGGCAGCATCACGCTTCAGGGTGGCCGTGTGTTGCAGGCTGGTCAGCCGATCTTCTACACGGCGCGATTCCAGCGCCAGACGGCGGGCTTGCCGGCCATCGTGTCCGACTACAAGTCGCAGAGCATCGAGTTCAACGACATGATTCGGTGGAACAACTGGACGTTCAACATTGGCGCCATCGCCAGCAACGACACGTTGATCGGACAGGGCCTTGCAGAAGACAGCTCAACACTCTCGGGCTATCGGTCCGCGCCGGGCCAGCCGTACGACATGTACGAACTGCCGTTCTCGAAGATGATTCAGCCGCGCCTGAGCGTCGTGCGCAGCTACAACGGCGCCGACACGGTCTACGCGAGCTTCGCCCGCTACAATCCGGCCGCCAGCTCCCTGCCCCGCGCCGCGTCGTGGGATCGCAACCTGGTCGGTCAGTTCATCGACGCCCACTTTGACGCCTCGGGTCGACTCTTCGCCGCCGTCCCTGTGGGTTCGTCGTCTGGCAAATTGTTTGTGCAGGACATGACGCCACGCACGACCGATGAATACCTGCTCGGCACCAGCATGGAACTCAGCACCAACTGGTCGGCACGTGTCTATGGCCGCTACCGTAACAGCACGCACTTCTGGGAAGACACCAACAACAACGCGCGCGTCGCGTTCAATCCGCCCGCCGGGGTGCCACGTGAACTGTACATTCCGGACCTGTCGGCGCGAACAACGCAGATCGGCTCAGGCTCCAGCTACGTCATCGCCGAACTCGACGGTGCGTTCACGAAATACTACGAGGCCACGGTGGAGTCCGAGTACCGCAGCGGCAACATGTTTGTGCGCGGGTCGTACACATGGAGCCACTACTTCGGCAACGTGGACCAGGACAACACCACTTTCGGCAACGACGCGGCGATCTTCATCGGCTCGTCGAATCTCGCCGACGGCGGCGGTCGTCAAATCTGGGACAACAAGGAGGGCGACCTGCGTGGCGACCGTCGTCACATCGTCAAGGCCTACGGATACTACTCGCTGCCTTGGGAAGCCACCTTCGGCGGCTACATGGTGGC
>JBKJTD010000006.1:0-2881 GCA_046590915.1 Vicinamibacterales bacterium | reverse complement strand
CCCACACCACGGCATGCAGGCGACCCTGTGCATCCGGACCGTCGACCGGACCCCAGATGGTGTTTCGCACGATAAGCGTCTCAGGCGCTGCACCGTCGATCGCTATCGATTCGGTGTGAATGTCGAACGGCTGGGGCCCCATTGGCGTCATGTAGGTTGCCGAGTCGCCCTCGCCCTGCACGTCGAGAGCGACGCGGTCAGTCCAGTCGGCAGTGGTGTTGGTGAATCCCCAGGCGATTGAGCCGTTCGAGCCCACGATTGCAGACGGAACACCTGGCAGCGTGACTCCTGTGACCGTGAGGTCGCGACCGTGATGCGGCCGAATCAGCGACGCGCGGTACCAGATGTTCGGCACAGCGAGACCGAGATGCATGTCGTTGGCCACGATAGCGTGGCCGTCGCTCGTACGTGAGCCGGCCACCGCCCAGTTGTTGCTGCCACGCGAGTCGGCTGCAGCCTCGGTGTCGATCCGCATGTCGTCGCGGACGTGCAGCGTTGGATCTGCCGGGACTGAAGTCCCGGCCTCCATTTGGCGCTGGCGCAGATCAAACACCTCCGGTCCGGGTGGAACTGGCGCCGGCAGGGGCGCCCCAAGTTCCGGCGTGTCCCAGTCGGAGGCTGTTGAGTTGAGGAAGTCGGCGAGTGCGGGCGGCAGCACCTGTGCCAACGCCCCTGCGCGCGCCTCACCGGCGCCAGACGCATCCTGCAGGCTGAAGAACATCGAGGCGATCACCAGCACTGAATCTTCCGGCACCCAGGGACGGGGTGTCTGCCGGAGCAGCAGATATTCAAAGGGCGCCACGACCAAGGCAGCCAGCCCGGCGTTCACACCCTCGGTGTACGCCGCGATCACCGCGCGACGGTCGTCAGTCTCCAACGCCAGCACGGCGGTGGCTCGCGCTCGAAATCGATGCAGCCGGGCACCCCGGTCTGTGGCGAGCGCCGCGGGGCCGAACAGTTCTGAGAGTTCACCAGCGGCGCGTCGCCTCGACAAGTCCATCTGGAAGAATCGCTCCTGCGCATGCAGGAAGCCCACCGCCCTCGCGAGGTCGTGACGTGAGCCTGCTCTGACTGTCGGCACGCCGAGGGCGTCGCGGTCGATGGTGACGTCGGCACCCAGACCGGGAAGCGTCCGCTCCCCATTGAGTTGGGGCCGGCTTCGGCCGACCTGCCACCACGCCCAGGTGCCCGTCGCGGCGCCAATCACCAGAACGGTTGCCACTGCCACAAGAAGCCATCGCAGAACTCGCATGCTCGCGTATTCTAACGGCCCATGTCCCACTCCAGCCGTTACAGTCTCGTCCTTGGTCTCCTGATGTGCGCCGTCCTGTCCACTGGATCACTTGTGGCCCGGCAACAGGCGCCACCGGACAACACGCTCTCGGGGGACATCGATCGCTTGATCGCCGAAGCCCAACCGCAACTCCTCGAGTGGCGCCGCCACCTCCACCAGCACCCCGAGTTGTCGAATCGTGAGGTGGAAACCGCGAAGTACGTCGCCGACCGCCTCCGCAGTTTCGGCCTCGAACCGCAGACCGGCATCGCCCGGCACGGCGTGGTGGCTGTGTTGAAAGGGGGCCTGCCTGGGCCCGTCGTCGCATTGCGCGCGGACATGGACGGCCTGCCGGTTCGCGAGGAAACCGACGTGCCGTTTGCGAGCAAGGCGATGGGCGAATACGAAGGCAACGCCGTGGGCGTGATGCACGCCTGCGGGCACGACACGCACGTTGCGATGCTGCTCACAGCCGCAAAGGTACTGACGCAGGTCCGCGATCGGCTCCCCGGCACGATCAAGTTCATCTTTCAGCCGGCCGAAGAGGGCGCTCCGAATGACGAGAAGCCCGCCGGTGGGGAAGCCATGATCGCGGCCGGCGTCATGGCCAATCCGAAGGTTGACGCGGTCTTTGGCCTGCATGTGTTCGCGAATATCGAGACCGGCCACCTCACCTATCGCAGCGGGCCGTTCATGGCCGCCGCCGATCAGTTCGAAATCATCGTCAAAGGCCGCCAGACCCATGGCGCAACGCCGTGGCTGGGCGTGGACCCAATCGTGGTGGCTTCGCAAATTGTCATGGGACTTCAGACCATTGTCAGTCGTGGCGTCGACATCACGAAGTTGCCGGCGATCGTCACGGTCGGGCAGTTTCAGGCAGGTGTCCGCAACAACATCATTCCCGACAGCGCGCGCCTCGTTGGAACGATCCGCACGTTCGACGATGCGGTGCAGACTGCTATTCATGCGAAGGTCAAGCGCATCGCTGAAGGCATCGCCAGCGCTGCAGGCACCACCGCCGAAGTGATCATCAGCAAAGGCTACCCGGTGACCAGCAACGACCCAGCCCTGACCGCTCGGATGTTGCCCACGCTCGAACGTATTGCCACAGGCAACGTGAAGCAGTCGGCCCTCATCACCGGCGCGGAGGACTTCACGTACTTTCAGCGTCAGGCGCCAGGCGTATTCGTATTCCTCGGTATCACTCCGGCCGCGCAGGTCGGCAAGGCGCCGCAAAATCACTCGCCGCTGTTTGTCGTAGACGAGAAGGCGCTCCCCACCGGCGTCCGCGCCTTGGCGCATCTGGCGGTGGACTATCTCCGCGGCCCTCGCTAGCACCCTCCCTACGTTATGCTGTCTTCGTCATGTTCAAAGTCATTGATTTTATTCACACCAACCGCGACCGCTATGTCACCGAGCTGAAGGACTATCTCGCCATTCCGTCGATCAGCGCGCTCCCCGAACATCAGGGTGATGTGCGCAAGTGCGCGGAGTGGACGGCGGCGGAAATGACGCGTGTCGGTCTCGAGAACGTCAAGCTGATCGAGACACCAGGCAACCCGGTGGTGTACGGCGACTGGCTGCACGCCGAAGGTGCTCCGACGATTC
>JBKJTD010000449.1:0-14010 GCA_046590915.1 Vicinamibacterales bacterium | reverse complement strand
GTCGCTGGGCACCTCAAAGGACAGGTGTTTCTGGGTCTCGGAAATCTCGGTCAGTTCAGTCTTCATCTGGATCGATTCTATCGGGGATTGCGCTTCTGCGGTGCACGGGGTTCCACGCCGCTGCGCGTCTGGTGGCAGCGGAGGGACTTGAACCCACACGGATGTGATCCACAGGCTTCTAAGACCTGCGCGTCTGCCAGTTTCGCCACACTCCCGGACTGATTAACTATACCGAATGGTCCAGGGTCCGACTGGGCTTGCGGTCCAGGGTTCGGACCGAATCTGCTTGGAGTTGTGTCAGATTTCGGCGACGGGACACCCCGTCTTCGCGTTTGCGAAGACTCGGATAATCTCTCGCCATGACCCGCCCTTGGCTGCGCACGCTTCTGTTATCCGGATGTGTTCTGTACGCGTCGTCCGTCGTACCCGGGCTTCTGGCCCAGGTTCCGACGCTTCCGTCCCATGCGCCGGCAGAACCTGGCATTTCACCGGACGGACAGGAACTGTCGTTCGTGACCGGTGGCGATATCTGGACGGTGCCCACTGCGGGGGGCCAGGCGCGCTTGCTCATATCCCACGAGGCGACCGAGCGCCGGCCGTTGTATTCCCCCGATGGGCAGCACCTCGCCTTCATGTCCACGCGCACGGGTGGTGGTGACATCTATGTGCTGACGCTGGCCAGCGGTGCCCTTCGCCGGCTGACCAGTGATGACGGGACGGAAGGGCTGGAAGGCTGGTCGCGCGACAGCGCATGGGTGTACTTCGCCTCCAGCAGTCGCGACATCGCGGGCATGAATGACGTGTATCGCGTGCCCGTCACAGGTGGCACACCGATGGCTGTCAGCGACGACAGGTTCGTGAACGAGTTCGGCGTGGCGGCGACACCCGACGGTGCGTCGCTCGTCCTCGCGGCACGGGGCATCGCGGGTGCGCAATGGTGGCGCAAGGGCAGCAGTCACATCGATCAATCCGAGTTGTGGCTGCTCAACGGGCTGAGCGGCACTCCCACGTACACGCCACTCAGCGCGCGTGACTCGCGTCAGATCTGGCCGATGGTGTCAGGGGATGGCCGTGCGTTGTATTACGTGTCTGATCGCGGCGGCGCGGAAAACTTCTGGCGCCGTGACCTTCCTGGTTCGTCTGATCCCGAACTCGAGGCGGCGCGCGGGCGACGGCTGACGACGTTTGTGAATGGACGCGTGTTGTTTCCTTCGATGTCCGGCGATGGCCGCACGATTGCGTTTGAGCGGGACTTTGGCGTGTGGGTGCTCGACGCGACATCCGGCGCTAATCGACAGGTCCCGGTCACCTTCCGCGGCGCCCCCGCGACACCCGTGTCGCAGCGGTTGCGCCAGACCAACGGCTTCTCCGATCTCGTCCTTTCGCCCGATGGGCGCAAGGTGGCGTTTGTGACACGCGGCATTTTGTTTGCGGCGTCGGCGAAGGAGGCCGGAGACGCGACCCGTGTGACGACCGCTGCCGGCCTGGTGTCGCAGCCGACGTGGTCACCCGACAGCCGGCGTCTCGTGTACGCCGCCGCGCGAGAAGGGACACAGAACCTCTATCACTTCGACTTCACCACCAGCACCGAATCACGAATCACGTCCGGAACCGCAACGGACATCTCCCCGGTATTTTCGCCCGATGGCAAACACCTCGCGTACTTCCGCGACCGGAAGGAACTGCGCGTCATGACTGTTGCAGACATGTCCGACCGTCTGCTCGCCACCGGCATGTTTGCGGATGCACTTGATGCGCCGCAACCGGTGTGGGGGCCGTCAGGGGAATGGATTGCCGTGTTCATGATCGGCGCAAAGTCATTTACCAACGTCAGCCTCGTGCCCACCGGTGCCACAACCGGACCGCCGCGTCCCATCAGCGGCCTCGCCAACGTCTACGCAAACTCCATCGCGTGGGCGCCCGACGGCGAGACGATCTTCTTCGATACACGCCAGCGGACGGAGCAGGGACAACTCGCCCGCGTGGACCTGACGCTGCGCACCCCGAAGTTCCGCGAGGACCTGTTCCGCGATTTGTTCACCCAGAACCCAAGACCCGCTTCCGCTCCTGCGGAGCTACAGCGAGGCGAGCCCACGCCATCCACCTTCGCTCCTTCGGAGCTACGGCGGACTTCGCCTACGCCTGTGTTCGACGGCATCCGCCAGCGACTCTCGCTCGTGACGCTCGGACTCGACGTGCAACGTGTGACCGTGAGTCCTGACGGCAAACTTGCGCTGATCACGGCGACCTCGGCGGGTCAGACCAACCTCTACACGTATCCACTCGACGAGTTGGCCGCCGACCGCGTGGCCAGGCAGTTGACGACGACGGCGGGCGGGAAGGTCAGTGCGCAGTTCAGTCCGGACAGTCGCGAGGTCTATTACCTTGAGGCCGGGCGCATACAGATCGCGACGATCGAGCGGCGCGAGTCCCGCCCTCTCGCGGTGACCGCAGAATTCACGTCCGACTTTGCGCAGGAAAAGATGGAAGTGTTTCGCGAGGCGTGGACACTGCTGCGCGACAATTTCTATGACACGGCGTTTAACGGTGTGGACTGGGAGCGGTCGCGGGAAACCTACGGTCCACGCGTGGCGGCTGCGGCGACCCCCGACGAGATGCGCCGGATCATGAGCCTGATGATTGGCGACCTCAACGCGTCACATCTGGGGATCAGTGGCGGCGGTGGCGGCGGTGGCCCGGTCGTCGGCAAGTTAGGCCTGCGTTTTGATCGCCGCGAATTCGAGACCCAGGGACACCTGCGCGTGACCGAGATCATTACGCTCGGACCGGTGGCCGTAGCCGGCGATGTCCGCGTCGGCGACTACATCCGCCGAATTGGGACTGACGATGTGCGAGCGGGGTTCAGTGTCGACGAGGCGCTGGCGCATACCGTGAATCGGCGTGTGCCCCTGCTCGTGTCGTCCACGCCCACCGGCGCCACTCGCGAGGTCATCGTCAAACCCGTCGACCAGGGCACCGAGAAGGGATTGCTCTATCGGCAGTGGGTCGAACGCAATCGTGAGTATGTGCTCAAGTCGAGCGGCGGGCGGCTCGGGTATGTGCACATGGCCAGCATGAGTGCGGGGGCGCTGGAGCAGTTGCACATTGATCTGGATGCGGAGAATCACGACCGTGATGGCGTCGTGATCGATCTGCGAAACAACAATGGCGGATTCGTGAACGCCTACGCACTCGACGTGTTCGCCCGGCAGCCGTATCTGCGGATGTCCCTGCGCGGGTTGCCAGAGTCGCCGGCGCGCACCGTGTTGGGCCAGCGTGCGCTTGAGTCACCGACCGTCCTTGTGACCAATCAACATTCGTTGTCCGATGCAGAGGACTTCACCGAAGGCTACCGCGCGTTGAAGCTGGGGCCCATCGTCGGTGAGCCCACCGCCGGGTGGATTCTCTACACCTGGAACGACACGTTGGTTGATGGGTCGACGCTGCGCTTGCCGCGCATGCGCGTCCGCGCGGCTGATGGCTCCGACATGGAAAACGCGCCCCGCACCGTGGACGTTGAGGTCAAGCGCCCGCTGGGCGAATGGCAGGCGACCGGACAGGACACCCAGCTGCATCAGGCGGTGCGCACACTGCTACGGCGACTGGGCATCCTCGAATAGGATCTCTCGTATTCCAATGACCATACTCACTGATCTTCGGCACGCTGCGCGTTCGCTCACCCGGGTGTGGGGACTGGCGCTCACCGTCATGCTCACGCTGGCCCTGGGCATCGGCGCCAACGCCGCCATCTTCACCGTGGTCCAGGGGGTTCTGCTTCGTCCGTTGGCCAACCAGGATGAGGACCGACTGATCTACATCCGGCAAAGCGCCCTGGGTATCAGCGCAGAGAACGCCAACTTCTCAGTACCGGAGCTGCGCGATCTGCAGGCCGGCGTCAAAAGCGTGGCGGCGTTTGGCGACTTCTCGACGATCGAGTTCACGCTCGTCGGCCTCGGCGAAGCGCGCATCGTCCGCGCTGGCGTCGTCGGCGGTTCGTACTTCAACGTCATGGGGCTACGTCCGGTCATCGGCCGCTTGTTGGGACCGGCCGATGACGGCCCCGCAGCCGCGGGCGCCGTCGTGCTGACGCATCGCTTCTGGATCAGCGCCCTGCAGGGTGACCAGACCGTCATCGGCAAAGCCGTTCGCCTCGGTGATCGCGCGGCGACCATCGTCGGTGTGTTGGAACCTTCCGTGCCGTACCCAACTGAGACGGAGATCATCGCGAACGTGGTGACCAGTCCGCATCACCTCGACGCGACCATGGTTGACGGACGCGTGCATCGGATGACCGAGCTGTTCGGTCGCCTGGCCCCAGGCGTGGATGTGGAGACGGCGGCAGCGGAGTTGCGCACCGTGCACGCGGCCATGCAGACGCAGCATTCCGAGGCGTACCCTGCGAAGGACCGGTTCGACATCAGCGCCGTCCGGCTGCGCGATCAGATCACGGCACCGGCGCGATCGGTCCTCCTGGTGCTGCTGGCGGCATCGTCGCTCATCTTCCTCATCGCGTGCTCGAATGTGGCGAACCTGATCCTCGCGCGATCGGTGCGTCGCGAGGGTGAGCTGGCCATCCGCGCGGCGCTGGGAGCGAGTCGGGCGGCGCTGCGGCGGACCCTGCTTGCGGAAAGCCTCGTGCTCTGTGGCGGTGGGGCAGTGCTGGGTATCGCGATCGCAGGGCCGATGGTCGGTGTGCTGGCGCAATACGCGTCTCGATTCTCTGTGCGCGCACTCGATCTGCGCGTGGATGCCGGCCTGCTCTGGGTTGGTGTCGGGCTCGCGATGGCTGCGGCCGTGTTGCTCGCGTTTGTCCCACGGCTGCCGTCGACCAATGCCACCAACGGGCTCGGACTCTCAGGCGGCAGCGTTCGTGTCACGTCGGCCACCAATCGTCGGTTGCGGTGGTTTGCGGTGACACAGATCGCGGCGTCGTTTGTGCTGCTGGCCGGCGCCGGCGCGCTCGTGACGGCGCTCATCGCGCTGCAGTCAGCGCCCACGGCCTTCAACATGACCAACGTACTGGCCCTGCACGTACCGGTGTCCTTCACGCGCCCCCCGGAGGAAGCCCGTGTCTTCTACCGCGAAGTGATGCGGCGCATTGCCGAGCTGTCCGGCGTGGAGCGGGTGGCCGTCGGCACGGCGGTGCCGTGGCGCGACAAGAACGTGTTCGGGCCCGGGTTCCAGTTTTCCGTGGAAGGTTACACGAAGGCCAACGGGGAGGAAGATTCGCGCGCCCGGTTTCGGACCGTGTCCCCGGGCTTTTTTGCCGCGCTGGGTGTGCCCCTCGTCGCGGGTCGCGATTTCACCGACGCGGACCGCGCCGACACGGCGCCCGTCGTGATCATCAGCGAGAGCATCGCCCGGCGGATGTTCGGGTCTCGCGAGGTGGTAGACCGCCAGTTCATGTGGACCGATCCCGTGATGAAGTTTGTCGGCTTCTCCATGGATGGCCGGCGCATCGTCGGCATTGCGGCCGATGTTGATGATGAAAATGTCGTGCCCGGGCCGACCATGACCGTGTATCACCCGTTCGAGCAGGAGGTCGGCGGTGGACGGTTGTTTGTGCACGCGAAGGGCGACCCCTATGCGCTGGTCGAGCCGATCACGGCCATCATTCACGGGCTCGCGCCGGATCAGCCGGTGGAACGTGCGGCGACGCTGGAGGATGTGCGCGCGGAAGTGCTGGCGCCCGATCGTCTCAATGCGCTCACGTTCGGCGGGTTTGCGGTCGTGGCGCTGATGATTGCCGTGGTGGGCGTTGCGGGCGTGCTGGCGTTTTCCGTGAGTGCCCGGACGCGCGAGTTCGGGGTCAGGCTCGCCATCGGTTCATCGCCCCGGCATCTGCTTGTCGGTGTGTTGAAACAGGGGGCCGCGATCGCCGGCATCGGCATTGTGGTCGGCGTCCTGGGCGGGCTGTTGATCGTGCGCCTCGTCGGTGGCTTTATTGAGGAAGTGGCGATGCCCGGCGTGGTGCCCGTTGTGGGAGCCGCGCTGGTGCTCGCGGTTGCGGCCGTGCTGGCATCCGTGATCCCCGCCGCACGCGCAGCACGGATCAATGTGCTGGAAGCGCTGCGCTCCGAATGAGTCCAGGTCAGTACTGCTTCGCAGCGCGCGAGAGTTCGTCCTTCATCGCCGCAACCAGTGTCGCCGGCGCGATGACTCGGGCGTCGGCGCCAAAGCCGAGCAGCCAACTGCGGAGCGCCCAGTCGTTGGAGACGTCGAGCGAGACGCGCAGGCGGCCATCGGGCAACTCGGCGACTTGCTGCGACTCGTGCCACACGCGTCCGCGGACGTAAGGCGACACTCTGGCGGCAAACTCGATTTCGATGTGTTCCGGTTCCGCCGAGAACACACCGAGTGACGATTCAAAGACGTCAGCCGGCAGTTCGCGCGTTCTCTTGAACGTGGTTTCCTTCACGGAGAGGCGCTCAATCCGCTCCACGGCGAATGTCCGGAACTCCTCGTACTGCGGCACCCACGCGATCAGGTAGACGCCGCCCTGCGCGAGCGTGATCCTGTAGGGGTGAATGTCGTACGACTTCGCGCGCCGACTGGCGGCGGAAAAGTAGCGCATCTCGGAGATGCGGCGATCGCGGACGGCATCAAACAGGCGGCGGGTCACGTCCACCAGATCGCGGCCTGCGCCGGCTTTTGGCGCGGCCTTCGTGGAGATCACCTGCGGAAGTGTCGCGAGGAACTCCCGCATGCGGGGATTGAGTGCGCCCTCGATCTTCGCGAGTGCCGTTCGCAGTTCATCGGCCAGTGGCCACGCCGACAGGGCCTCGACGATGGAGCGGCTCAGGTACAGCGCGGCCATATCCTCGACCGCCAGCCCCTCCTGCACCGTGCGAAACGGCTGTGTATCGAGCTTCCACCGTTTGGTGTCGTGTTCGTCGCCGTCATCAAACAGCGCGAATCCCGCTTCCTGCAGTGCCTGCAGATCGCGGCGGATCGTCCGCGTCGTGACACCGGCGTGGTCAGCCAGGTCGTGAATGGTCACGCCCGTGCGTGAAGCCTCGATGTTCTTGAGGATCTGCCACTGACGGATGACTTCGGCGTTGCGCATTTTGGGGGTGCTCTACGGGTGCGGCAGAAGTGCCTGAGGCTTGCCGGCCATGTAAGCGTTCAGCAATGCGGTCTTTCGGTTTGCGCTCAACCCCTCGAGTCGCGAAACCTCCCGGTGTCGAATCATGGCGCCCCATTATGAAGCAATATGAACCCTGGACCTTGGACCCAGTCGGACCTTGGACCAGATGTGTGTCCCACCCTGTCACGCCCCCCTTTTAGTGTTGGCGCATGGAGGACGTGATGCAGCGATTTCATGGAACAGCGGCACGACAGTTGGTATTGATTGGTGACCGGCCTGAGACGACGGCAATGTTTGCGCCCAGGCCTGCGCCCGCTCGCCTCCGGCTCATGCGGAAGGATCTCTACGCCGAACTCACCCGGCGTCGTCGGTACGCGCAGATTGAGGCGCGCAAGTGGGTGGAGGATCGGCACAGCCGAAGCTAAAGCTTCGGCCTCGAAGCCGTGGGAACCCTGGACCCTGGACCCTGTGGGACCTTGGACCGTTAGAATCTGACGAGCAGTCCCACGTTGGCGGGCATGAAGATGCGTGAGGCGGTGTCGTTGATCATGTCCACGCCAAGCGCGCTGAGGTCGCCGTCCTGGCGGGCGAGTTTTGCCGTCCAGCGAAAGCCCGCTTCGACGTAACCGCCGAAGATGCCCTTTTCGTACGTGACGCCGAACACGATGGCGGCGGTGGAGAGGGTGGCCTTGTCGTAGAACCGGACCGTGCCAAGGTTGCCGTCGCTGCCCGCGGCAACGAGGTCGGCGGTGATGGCTTCCACCCGGCGCCGGCCGTAGAGGAGGTTCACGTAGGACTTCGAGCGGCCCACCGCCTTGAGGTAGTGCCGCAGTCCGCCTTCGATCGATTGATCCTTGTAGGTGGTAAACGTGGCACGGAGGGGGCGGGTGCCTTCGCCCGAGATCACGTTGCCCATGCGGATGCCGGGCTCGGCCGCGCTGCTGCTGCGGCTGGCCTGCACGATGAGCTCGTCCTTCTGGAAGATCCCGAACCCGGCGCTCGCATTCATGCGTCGCTGTGTCCTGATGTAGACGTCCGGATAGTGGAGGAGTTGATCCACCTGCACAATGCGCTGCTGCTGATTACACGCGGTCGGTCCTGTGGTGACCTCGTTGGTGCAGCTCAGGCCAACGGTCACGACCTCTCCAAACACGTCGAGATCGAGTCCGCCGGACACCATGAGAGACAGCCGGTATTTGATGCCCAGTTCGGTCGGAGGCAGCGCGGCGGGATCTTGCGGCGGCGGCCCTTGAGCTGCCGCCACCGACGCCAGGCAGCACGCACTCGCACACAGGAGTGCCCGCGTGAGGTGCGCAGCGGCGGCTCGCGTCACGGAAACACTCCCAGTTCCTTGTAGGACACCGCGATCTTGTCGATGGCGGTCAGAAAGGCTGCAGCGCGCAGATCCCCGAGCTCCGGCTTGCGTTTCAGCGTGTCGCGAATGGCGTGATACGCCACGATCATCGTCTCTTCCAAGCCGGAGTTCACGATGTCTTCTTCCGACGCGCCGTGGACCAGCGTCTTTCGCTGGTCGTCCGAGAGCGATTTGCCGGTCAGTGATTCCAGCGCCTGCACAAACTTGGCTTCGTCGCGTTCCTCCAGCCGCTTGTTCATGCGACCGAACCGGACGTGCGAGAGATTCTTCAGCCACTCGAAGTACGACACCGTCACGCCACCCGCGTTCGCGTAAAGGTCGGGGATGACCATGATGCCTTTGTCGCGGAACACCGCCTCGGCTTCCGGCGTGGTCGGGCCGTTGGCGCCTTCAACAATGATCTTCGCCCTGATGCGAGCGGCGTTCTCGGACGTCAACACGTTCTCGAGCGCGGCGGGAATGAGAATGTCGCAGTCGAGTTCCAATGCATCCGAGCTGTTGGAGATGTCGGTGGCGCCGGGGAATCCGAGGATGGAGCCTTTGTCCTTCCGATGCGCGAACACCGCGTCGGGATCGAGACCGGCCGGATTGCTGATCGCCCCTTCATACTCCGCGATGGCGATAATCGTCGCACCGCCTTCCCTGCAGAACTTTGCCGCGTGAAAGCCGACGTTGCCCAGACCTTGAACCACGACACGTTTGCCGGCCAGTCCGGGTGTCAGTCCAAGTGCCTTCATGTCATCGGCGAAACTCGCGGCCTCACGCACCGCGAAGAAGAGGCCGCGTCCCGTGGCTTCACGGCGGCCGCGCACGCCGCCCTGGCTGACGGGTTTTCCGGTCACGCAGCCGAGGCCGTCCAGGGAGCCGGGATGCAGCGCCATGTACGTGTCCACGATCCACGCCATCTCGCGTTCGCCTGTGCCGTAATCAGGCGCGGGGACATCAATGCCTGGGCCGATGAAGTTTTTCTTCACCAGCTCGTGCGTGTATCGACGCGTGATTCGTTCGAGCTGCTCGGGCGTGTACTGCTTCGGATCGATCTGCACCGCGCCCTTTGCGCCGCCGTACGGCACATCCACGATGGCGCACTTGTAGGTCATGAGCGCCGCCAGTGCCTTCACTTCCTCCTGATCGACGTGTGACGCGTACCGGATGCCGCCCTTGGTCGGCAGTTTGTGGTGGCTGTGCTCGACGCGCCACGCATTGATGACGTCGATGGTGCCGTCATCACGCCGGAAGGGAAAGTTGAAACGGTAGATGCTGTTGCAGGTCTTGATTTGCGCGAGCAGGCCGGGGGAGTGATCACTCCACCGTGCGGCATGATCAAAATACTGATTCACAAAATCAAACATGCTGCCGCCGGCTGGGGTGTCGCTCATACGTCAGGACCTCCGTCGCAGGGTAGTCAACATACGCGCGATGGTGTCGCGCAGCGCCTGCGTACCTTCAGCATACTTCCCCGGTGCGACCCGGAGCGAGGGGCCAAACTCCATCACCACCGGCACCGCACGCCACGGGAGCAGGCCGCGCCAGTTGAAGGGCCGGCTGCGAGGCCACAGCGGAAAGAGGCCGTCCATGGCGACCGGCACAATCGGCGCGTCACAATGCGCCGAGAGGATTGCCGCGCCTTTTTTGAACGTCGTGAGCTCCCCATCAATGGAACGCTCCCCCTCTGGGAACAACATCAGGACCTTGCCCAGACGCAGGCCTGCCGCGCCCGCTTTCATCGCGCGCTCAAGGTTTGCGTCGGCGTCCACGGGAATGACGTTGGTCATCCGCGCAAACCAGCGCATGGCCGGCGTCTGGTAATACTCGGACGCGCCCACCGCAAAAATCCGGCGCAGCGTGCCGAAGGGCAGCGCGCCAAGCAATAAAAAGCCGTCGATGTAGGACTGATGGTTCGGACAGAGGATGAATGGGCCCTGGTCTGGAATATGCGAGCGGCCCAGCGTCCGTCCCCGAGTCAGCAGCTGCAGCAGGCCCGCGATCGTGCGCACGATGACGAAGAACACCGCGTATCGAAGCCACGGGGTGTCCCTGAGTTGATCGTCGAGATCGCTCTCGATCGGTTCGTGCAGGGTGGTATGCCAGTGGTCGCCCTCCTGCGCTGAAACGCCCGCCTGCGCTGAAACGGCGGCTTCGCCGCCAGCTCCGGCGGGCACGGCCCGGTGGACGTCGGCCGCAAGAACCGCATCGACGAGTTGCCGGGCCGTGAAGATGGTTGCGCGGGTCTCGGGCAGTACGCGGCGGCCATGTTGACGCTCGAGCAGCGTCAGCAGTTCGACCCGCTCCATCGAGTCGAGCGCCAGGTCAAGATCGAGATTCGCATCGGGCCGCACGGTGTCCCGCTTGAGCCGCTTGGCAATGACCGACATCGCGTCCGCGTGTGCCGGCGTCGACAGCCACGTTGTTTCTTCGTCGCTCAGCGGTGCCGCATCACGTTCGGTTTCAACGACCGCTCGCTCGCGTAGCCGCTTCTCGATTTGATGGCGCCTGACTTTTCCGGTGGTGGTGCGCGGAAGTGGTTCCATCCAGATGTCGTACGTCAGGATGCGCTTGTGAGCAGGCAGATGGACCGACCGGCTTTCGAGCTCGAACCGCACGAGCTCCTGAACGTTCACCACCCCTCGATCGCGCAGCACCTGTTCGTCGGGCACGATCACCGCGTGCAGCCGTTCGCCGATGGGTTCGCCCGTTCTGCTCAGTCCAAGCACACACAATTCCTTGATGACCGCGGCTTCGCGATAGTGCGCTTCAATCTCCTCGGGGTACAAGTTCTTCCCGGAGGCGAGGACGATCATCTCCTTGCTGCGCCCGGTAATGTAGAGCCGGCCCTCAGCGTCGAGGCGGCCGAGGTCGCCGGTATGCAGCCAGCCGTCCTTGAGCGCGTCAGCCGTGGCATCCGCGCGCCGGAAATATTCACGCATCACGATGGGACCGCGAATCAGCACTTCGCCGTCTTCGTGATCACGATCCACCTCCGCGCTGCGTGGGGCGATGCGAATCTCGACATTCGTGAGTGGTTGCCCAACCGACGTCGTGTAACGGTCGCCCGGCCGCATGATGGTCGCACCGCCGGATGTTTCGGTCAGCCCGTAGGCGTTGAGCAGCGCAAAGCCCATGTCGTACAGGTCGCGTCCGATGGTGGGATCAAACCGGGATCCGCCTGTCACCAGAAACCGGATGTGTGTACCGAGCACCGCGTGCACCTTCGCAAACCACCGGCGTCCCGGGTTCACTCCGACACGTTCGCGCAGCCAGCCGTTGGTGCGCAGCAGCAGACGGAAGAGCGCCCGTCGCACCGGACTGGCCTTGGTCACTTCGCCCATGACCCGTTCATGAATGAGATAAAAGAACTGCGGCACACACGCAAAAATCGTGATGCGCCGCTGCTGCAGCGCTTCGAGCAGGGCCGTCGAACTCACACTCTGCAGGAAGACGACGCGCGAGCCCGCCGCCAGCGGCAGCAGAAGGTTGGCCATCTGCGCAAGCGAGTGGAAGAGCGGCAGCACGCCGAGGACGGCGTCCTTTTCATCGAGCGTCACCACGGAAAATGCGGCCTGGCGTTCCGCCTCGAGGTTGCCGTGTGTCAGGACGACGCCCTTCGGATCGGCGGTCGTGCCAGACGTATAGAGGATGACCGCCGCGTCTTCGTCTCCGCGGTCGACGGCCGGTGGCGCAAGCGACGCGTCCGCGCGTGGGTCGTCGAGAAGGCGTATTTCCGGCGCAGGCGCAAGCGTGGCACACGCCTCGACGACGCTGTCGACATACCGTGCGGTCGTAAAAATGAGCCGCGCACCGGAGTTGTCAAGCACGGTGCGAATCTGGCCGGACTTGTAGGCCGTGTCGAGCGGCACCGCGATCGCCCCCAGCCGCAGTATTCCGAGATACGCCGAAATCCAACGTGCCGTGTTGTCACCGATGATGGCGACCCGGTCGTCCCGGCCGACACCCTGGGAATTCAACCAGGAGGAAAATTCCACGGCTTCCTGTGTCAGCTCACGATACGAAGTGGGCAGCAGGGCGTCCGGCGTTTGCAATTCGATGGCCGGCAGGTCCGGGAATCGTCGGGCGGCGTCCGCGACGCGCTCGTAGAAGTTCGCCATATGCGGGTAAGATACCAGTCAGAGGAGACCCATTGATGAAAACCCTGACCCTGTTGGGGCTGACCGCGTCGATTCTGGTTGTTGGAATCACCGCGGCGGCACTGACGCAGAGTCCGTCCGTTGAGCTCAAGGTTGGCGACAAAGCGCCCGCCTTCGCGCTTGCCGGTTCGGATGGCAAGACCCACCGGCTTTCGGACTACAAGGGACGCGCCGTCGTCCTGGCCTGGTTCCCGAAGGCCTTTACCGGTGGTTGAACGGCCGAATGCAAGTCGCTCCGGGCGAGCGGCGAGACGATTCGAAAATTTGACGTCGCGTACTTCATGGTCAGCGTCGACGACGCGGAGACCAACACGAAGTTTGCGAAAGAGCACGAAGCTGACTTTCCCATTCTGGCAAACCCGACCAAGGATGTCGCGACAGCGTACGGGGTGTTGTCCCCCGCAGGCTTCGCGCGGCGCTGGACGTACTACATCGGCGCCGACGGCAAAATCCTGCATATCGACAAGCAGGTCAGCACCGGCTCGGCGGGTGATGACCTCGCGCGCAAACTCGGCGAGCTGGGTGTGAAGCGGAAGTGATATACGTCAGTGTGTGATTGATCCAATCGCGCACTATCAAACGTGGTTTGACGAGGCGGTCGTTCGGGGAGGATTCGACCCGAAGGCCGCCTGTCTTTCCACCGTTGGTGACACCGGCCGCCCGGCCGGCCGCATGGTGCTGATTCAGTACTTCGATCAGCGCGGCTTCACCTTTTTCACCAATCTCGGCTCGCGCAAGGGCCACGAGCTCGCGCACACTCCGCACGCGTCGTTGTGTGTCCACTGGGGTGCGCTCGACAGACAGATTCGCATCGAGGGCGATGTGACACCCGTGCCCGGCGATGAGGCCGATCGGTACTTTTCCTCGCGGCCCAGAGAGAGTCAGATTGGCGCGTGGGCGTCGCGACAAAGTGAGCCGCTCTCAAGTCAGGCCACGCTCCTTGCTCGCGCGGCAGCGATTGGCGCGCGGTATCTCGGACAGGCAATCCCGCGGCCGCCCTTCTGGTCAGGATTCCGTCTTGTCCCGCATCGCATTGAATTCTGGAAGGCTGGCCTCGGTCGGCTGCATGATCGGCAGGTCTATGACCGCGCCGGAGAGGGATGGACGAGCCAATGGCTGTTCCCGTGACCGATCCACATCCGCATCCGACTCCAGGTCGGGATCTGGATCCGTCCAAGTCGGACCGGCTCCTGCTTGAAGGTCCGAATTCCCGGTGGCGCGAGCTGCAACTGCTCGGCCGCGCGGCTCGTGACTTCATCACCGGTTTTCGTCGGCTGCATTTCATCGGGCCCTGCATCGCCGTGTTCGGCTCTGCGCGTTTTCATGAAGGACACAAGTACTACGACCTTGCGCGCGAGGTGGGTCGTCGCGTCAGCGGAATGGGATTTGCGGTCATGACCGGC
>JBKJTD010000288.1:0-3816 GCA_046590915.1 Vicinamibacterales bacterium | reverse complement strand
CTACGTCGACCAGTCGCGTGATGCGCTCTCGGCCGACAAGACGGTCTACGACGAAATCTCCGACGGCAACGACGAGGTCGAGCTCGGCAAGCGGACGGTGAACTCGCGTGCGTATTGCTCGTGGTTCAACTTCCGTGGCCGCGACCAGCAGCGCAAGGTCGGCAGTCTCTCTGGAGGCGAACGGAATCGTCTGCATCTGGCCAAGCTGTTGAAGAAAGGCTGCAATCTGCTGCTGCTCGACGAACCGACCAACGACCTCGACGTGGACACGTTGCGTGCACTCGAACTGGCGCTCGACGAATTCGCCGGCTGCGCCGTGGTCATTTCGCACGACCGCTGGTTCCTGGATCGCATCGCGACGCACATGCTGGCGTTTGAAGGCGATAGCCAGGTCGAGTGGTTCGAGGGCAACTACCAGGAATACGAGGACGACAAAAAACGCCGCCTCGGCGCCGCGGCCGACCAGCCGCACCGCATCAAGTACAGGAAGCTGACGCGATAACCAATGGGGCAATGGGGCAATGAGGCAATGAGGCAATGGAATGGGGCAAATGGCGCTGTGGGGCAAAGCTCTTCATTGGCCCATTGCCCCATTGGCTCATTGGCTCATTTAAGGACGCGCGATGTTTACTGACCTGCGCGCGTTCATCAATCAGCTGCGTCGCGACCGCGACGTGGTGGAAGTGCGTACGGAAGTGGATCCGGTGGAAGAGATCGCCGAGATTCATCGTCGCGTGATCGCCGGTGGTGGACCAGCGCTGCTGTTTACCAATGTCAAGGGCGCGGATTTTCCTCTGGTCACGAATCTATTCGGCACACCGCGTCGCGCGGAGCTTGCGTTTGGTCAACGGCCGCTGGCCTTTATCAAACGTCTCGTCCATCTGGCGGAGACAATACTGCCGCCGACGCCGGCGAAGTTGTGGGATGCGCGCGACATCGGCCTCGCGGCGATGAAGATCGGCACCAGGCGCCGATCCGCCGGTCCGGTGACCGAGGTGGTCACGCGTGACGTGCGTCTCGACCGGTTACCCGCGCTGACGTGCTGGCCGGAAGACGGCGGGCCGTTTGTGACGCTGCCGCTCGTCTACACGCAGCACCCGGACAAGGGCGGCCCTAATCTCGGGATGTACCGTCTGCATGTGCACGATGCATCGTCAACCGGCATGCACTGGCAGATCGGCAAGGGCGGCGGGTTTCACTATCAGATCGCGGAAGGCCGGAACCAGACGTTGCCCGCCACGGTGTTTCTGGGTGGCCCACCGGCGCTGATGCTGTCGGCGATTGCGCCGCTGCCGGAAAACATTCCTGAACTGCTGCTGGCGTCACTCGTCGCCGGCGAGAAGATCGCCCAGGTCCCGGGGCCCAACGGCCACCCGCATCCGCTGGTCGCCAACGCCGAGTTTGCGCTGATGGGCCAGGTGGCGCCACACGTGCGCAAACCTGAAGGGCCATTTGGCGATCACTACGGGTATTACTCACTTCAACACGATTATCCGGTCTTTCAGGTGACGCAGATGGCGCATCGGCGTGACGCGATCTATCCGGCCACCGTCGTCGGCAAACCGCGTCAGGAAGATTTTTTCATCGGCGATTTGCTGCAGGACCTGTTGTCGCCGCTCTTCCCCCTCGTCATGCCGGCGGTGATGGATCTGTGGTCATACGGGGAAACCGGCTACCACTCGCTGGCCGGTGCGATCGTGAAGCAGCGGTATCGCCGTGAGGCCATGGCGAGTGCATTCCGCATTCTGGGCGAAGGACAGCTGTCGCTGCAGAAATTCCTGCTGGTCACCGATCAGCACGTGGACTTGCGCGACTTCCGCGCGACGCTTGAGCATGTACTCGCGCGCACCAATCCGGAATCCGATCTCTACGTGTTTTCGAATCTCTCGATGGACACGCTTGACTACAGCGGCCCGAAGGTGAATGAAGGTTCGAAGGGCGTGTGGCTTGGACTTGGTGATCCCGTGCGCGACCTGCCGCGGGAGTTCCGCCCGTTGGTGCCTCCGCCGTCAGATGTCACCGATGTCCGTGTCTTCTGCGGCGGCTGCCTCGTCGTCACCGGCTCTGCGTTTGACCGTGACCGCGATGCGCCGTCGCGGATCGCCGCACACCCCGCGTTTGCCGGATGGCCGCTGGTGGTGCTCAGTGACGAAGCCGAACGCGCGACGCGCAGCGCCATGAATTTTTTATGGACGACGTTCACGCGGTTTGAGCCGGCGGCCGACATTCACGCGGCGTCGGCGCGGGTGGTGCGCAATCACATCGCCTACAGCGGTCCCATCTGCATCGATGCCCGAATGAAGCCCTGGTATCCAAAGGAAGTCACCTGTCGTCCGGAGGTCGCCAGGACGGTGGACCGCCGCTGGCGCGAGTATTTCCCTGAGCGCGACATCCGGATGGGCGATTCAGAAAAGGGGCATCTGGATTGAGAATGCGGAGCTTGCTGTGCATGGTGCTGAGTGCGGTGGCGTGTGGTGGCGGTGCGTCGGACGTGCGGTTCCTCTCCATCGCGACCGGGGGCACGGGCGGGGTGTATTACCCGTACGGCGGCGCGCTTGCGCGCATCTACACCGAGAAGATTCCCAATCTGCAGGTCACGGCAGAAGTGACCGGGGCCTCGGTGGACAACCTGAAGCTGATGCAACAAGGCCGCGCGGATCTGGCGTTCACGCTGGCCGACACGCTGGCGGAGGCCGTTGCCGGCACCGGGCCGTTTGCGGCCACTGGTGCGGTCGATGTGAAGGCGCTTGCGGTCCTCTATACAAACGTGACGCATCTGGTGGCGCGCAAGGGGAGCGGCGTCACGCGTGTGGCCGATCTCAAGGGGAAGGTCGTCGCCACCGGCGCGCCGGGCAGCGGCACCGAGCTGATTGCGGATCGACTGCTTCGCGCGGCGGGCCTGGATCCTCGCACCGACATCACGCGTCATGCCCTTGGTGCCAGTGAGGGCGCCGGTGCGCTCAAGGACGGCAAGGTGGATGCGCTTTTCTGGAGCGGCGGCCTTCCGACGCCGGCCATCCAGGATCTGGCTGGGACACCCGGACTGGCGTTGACGTTTGTTTCGCAGGCGGATGTGTTGCCGGCGCTGTGGAATTCCTACGGCCGCTCGTTGTATCGCGACGTTGTCATGCCCGCGTCGAGCTACCGAAACCAGACCGCGGATGTGGCCGCGGTCGGCGTGGCCAACGTGCTGGTGGTCTCCGGCCGTCTTGACGCGGATCTCGTGGAAATGCTGGCAAGAACGCTCTTTGACGCCCGCCCGCAGCTGGGGGCGGCTCACCCGGAAGCCCGGCATTTGGCCGTCCCGTCCGGGGTGGATGCGGCGCCTGCCCCCTTCCACGAGGGCGCCCGCCGCTACTTTGAATCGCGCGGCTGGAGAGATTAGACTCATGGCCGGTCGGCCCGTGGCCGATAACCGCTGCGGACTTGTTGGACTTATAGATCGATGAAGACCTTGCTCCCCTTGGTCCTCGCCGTGATGGCGGGGATGTCGTGTGGTCGCCCGACCGGACCGGGCGTGCCTCCCGCCGATCGGTTTGCGATTCTCGCCCCGGCGTCCGCCTCGGCCGATCTCGCCACCATGTTTGAACCCAGGGCGCACGCCCAGTGGAGCCAGGCGCGTTCGCGGCTGCGTGCGTTCCAGTTTTATCAGCAGAGTCTGCGGCCGTCGTGTGCCGGGTGTGCCGACAATACTGTCGGGCGCCTCCTGGGTGCCGTGCCTGAGGGCGCGTTCCGCTACTTGAAGCAGCACGATATCCAGATTGGCGTGGAAGCCGGCGCAGTGAAGGAACATACGTGCGACGGGCGCGAGCTCGC
>JBKJTD010000286.1:0-6426 GCA_046590915.1 Vicinamibacterales bacterium | reverse complement strand
GGGGCGTTCAGAAGAGGAAAGTCCGAACTCCGCAGGGCAGTGCGCCGGGTAATTCCCGGTCGGGGCAACTCGAAGGACTAGTGGCACAGAAAATATACCGCCTTGAGCGAGGCCGTCAGGCTGAGTCGAGAGGTAAGGGTGAAAAGGTGCGGTAAGAGCGCACCGCGTCTGCTGTAAGGCAGATGGCAGGCAAAACCCCGCACGGAGCAAGGCCAAATAGGGAAGCGCTTTAGAACGGCCCGTTCGAAGCTTCCGGGTAGGCTGCTTGAGCCGGTCAGCAATGACCGGCCTAGAGGAATGATCGTCATTCTGAGGGAAGGCCGGAAGGCCGACTCGAAGGAGACAAGATTCGGCTTACCGCCCACCACGATGGAACTTTTGTTAAGGAGAGTGGATTTCATGAATAACGTAAATCGAATGTTGCTGGCCGCAGCCGTGGTCGTTGGAGCCGTGGCATGGGTGGGCCCGATGCTGACAGCCGCAACCTCATCGTCGGCCGCCGTCGAGTCCATGCAGGCAGCAGGACAGGGGCGTGCCGCTGGCGCACCGCAGGGGCGTGCCGGTGGCGGTCGCGGCCGCGGTGCGGTGATTGCGCCCGTGGACGGCAAGTGCCCGGCCGGTACGGCGTTGATTTCGCCTGAGCAGTGCTCGCGCATCGTGCCGCCGGTCAATGGTGAATGCCCGACTGGCACCACACTGCAGCGTCCCGGCAGCTGCATGTTCCCGGAATTCCCCGTGCCATCGATTCTTGACTATCGTCCGCGCTCAACGCTGGTGGTGGAAGAACATCTCGTGCCGCGCGCAAAATATCCCGTCATCGACATCCACAGCCATCACGGGGTGTCGGAGTTGAATCTGGAGCAGACCATCAAGGAGATGGATTCGCTCAACCTGCGCATGTTGGTCAACCTGAGCGGCGGCGCCGACCCGGGCCAGGTCAAGGGACGCGTGGACTACATCAAGAGCACGAAATACGCCGACCGGTTCGCGGTCTTCGCCAACGTGAACTGGAATCAGCCGGATGCCCCAGGGTGGGCGGCCAAGGCGGTGGCGGACCTTGAATCGGCCGTCAAGAACGGCGCCGTGGGGCTCAAAATCTCCAAGGGCCTCGGGCTCCAGAACACCAAGACCGACGGCTCGCTGGTCAAGGTGAACGATCCGCTGCTCAAGCCGATTTGGGATGCGTGCGCGCGTCTGAACATTCCGGTCATCATCCATACGGCCGAGCCCGAGGAGTTTTTCTCTCCGCTCGACATGCAGAATGAACGCTGGCTCGAACTCGCGCTCTTCGAAGACCGACGCAACTACATGCCCGGCCGTCCGAAGTTTGCCGACCTGCAGCGCGAACGCGACGACCTCTTCATCACGAACCCGAAGACGACGTTTATCGGAGCGCACTTTGCGTACTACGGCAACAACTTGAAGAAGGCTGCCGAGCTGCTCGACAAGGCTCCCAATGCCGTCCTTGAAGTCGGCGCCGTGTTGTACGACTTCGCCCGCCAGCCGCGTGCCGCGCGCGAGTTCTTCATCAAATACCAGGACCGCGTGCTCTTCGGCAAGGATGCGTACTACCCCGAAGAGTTTCCGTACTACTGGCGCGTCTTCGAAACCAACGACGAGTACTTCGACTACTACCGCGATTACCATGCGTTCTGGAAGCTCTACGGCATGGGCCTGCCAGACGAAGTGCTCAAGAAGCTGTATTACAAGAACGCGCTGCGCGTGACGCCTGGGTTGCCGCAGACAGGGTGGCCACGGTGAAATGAGCCAATGGGGCAATGAGGCAATGAATTGCATTGCCCCATTGGCCCATTGCCTCATTGCCCCATTACAATTGATCTCGCATGTCCCTGTATTTAGTCACTGGCGGCGCCGGCTTTATTGGTTCACATCTCGTTGACGCGCTGCTCAAACGCGGTGATGCGGTGCGTGTGGCCGACAATCTTTCCAGTGGCAAACGGGCCAACCTTCCAAACGACATCGATTTGGTCGAAGGGGATTTGGCCGACGATGGGGTGGCAGGCAGGGCGGTGCAGGGCTGCGACTACGTGCTGCATCAGGCGGCGGTGCCGTCTGTCCCCCGGTCGGTGAATGACCCGGTTGGCACCAACCGCGCGAACGTTGATGCCACGCTGCAGGTGCTCGTGGCCGCGCGCGATGCCGGCGTCAAACGCGTGGTGTTTGCCGGGTCCTCGTCCGAATACGGCAACTCACAGGTCATGCCCAAGCGCGAGGACATGCGTCCCGCCCCGATGACGCCCTACGCGTTGCAGAAGTGGACCGGGGAGCAGTACTGCTCGATGTTCACGTCGCTGTATGGGCTTGAGACCGTGTCGATCCGGTACTTCAACGTGTTTGGTCCACGGCAGGCGCCCGACTCGCCGTACTCGGGTGTGATCTCGCTGTTCATCAAGGCCTTCCTGAGCGGTCAGGCACCGTTGATTCATGGTGACGGCCGTCAGACGCGAGACTTCACGTATGTGACCAACGTGGTCGATGGCGTGCTGCGCGCAGCCACGACACCTGGTGTCTCTGGGGAATACATCAACGTCGCCACCGGCGGCCGCGTGTCGCTGCTTGAACTCGCGCGCGCGCTGCAACTGATCACTGGCACGAACATTACGCCCACCTTTGGCCCACCGCGCGAGGGCGACGTCAAGGACTCACAGGCGGATATCTTCAAGGCGCGCAAGATGCTCGGTTATGAACCCACCGTGCCGTTTGAAGAAGGTCTGCGTCACACCGTCGAGTGGTTCAAAACGCAACGCCAGTAGGCGCTCTTGGGCGGCACCTCGCTCAGTTGTCTCCCCTCGTTTGCACTTGGTGATCCGCTCGCTGAGTGGCCGACTGGTACACCCGCGATAACTTCCCCTGCCGCAACACGATCCACTGATTCCTCCCTCGCGCCTGAACCTGGCGCGTCTCCTGCAATCTGAATGGGCCGGGACCCGGCCAGCCGCCCCGCATATCACCTGCGGACTCCTCGACCCTGCAGTCAGGAAGCGAGCGGCTGCGCCGGCCCATCTTCGACCTGATGTATGGGACATCAGGTGTTTCAGGAGTTCGCCATGTCGATCAAGCTGCGCACAGTCATGTCCGTCACTCTCGTCGCTCTCAGTCTCGCGGCTGCCGCACCCGCGTTGGCCGCCTTCAGCGTCCAAGACGCGCCCACGCGTCAGACCCCCAAGCCGACCGCAGCCGACGCGTCGGCGCTCAACCTCAACTCTGCCACCGTGGCGGAGCTTGAAAAGCTGCCGGGGATCGGCCCAGCCACAGCGGCCCGCATTGTCGAGTACCGCCAGAAGAACGGCGCGTTCAAGAAGGTGGAAGACCTGATGAACGTACGAGGCATTGGCGAAAAGTCGTTTTTGACGCTCAAACCGCTCATCACCGTCGCGCCGCCAAAGGGCGACCCGTTGTGAGCCCCGGCGGGGAGACGGGCGTGTCTCTCCTGGAGGTACTCGTCACCGTGGCCCTGATTGCCACGGTGACGAGTCTGGCGACTCCGATGGTGGTCCACGCGCGCGACGATCAGGAGGGGCGGAGTGCCGCCATATTCCTGGCCGGGCAATTCCGGCTCGCTCGCCAGCGGGCCATCCTGACGGGCCGCAACCACGCACTCGTGTTTGACCGGGTCAATGAGGAATGGACGTTTGTCATGTGCGCAGATGGCGATGCAGACGGCGTATCGCGTATCGATATCTCGGGTGGAGTCGACCCATGTCCGGCACCCGCGCAGCCGCTGGCGGCATGGTTTTCACGCGCGTCCATTCACCGCGCGTCCACAGTGCCGGACCTGTCGGGCAATACCGACGGCGCCATAGTGTCGTTCGGCACCGCACGCATGGCCAGCTTCTCACCGCTGGGCACGGCGTCATCCGGCTCGGTGACAATCATGACCCGGGGCGGCCGGCATTACGCGGTCCGCGTCGCCGGTGTCACCGGACGGGTGCGGGTCTGGCGCTTCCTGACCGGTACCCGGCGATGGCAGGAGTCCTGATCCGAAAACGATGTGTGGTGGGCAGGGATGTGCGCGTGGTGGAGGTGCGGAGTGGGGAGGTGGAGCTTGAAGGCCCGCTGCGCCTGCGCCCCGGATCAGTCATCGACATTCACGACGGACGTACCCGAAGCGCCACAGTGGACTCATGGGCCGTCACACGCCTGGGTAGTGACGGCATCGTCTACCGGGGTCGATGCCGGTGGCTTGAGCCGTAGGGGGAACACCAATCTCCAGCCGTGCCGGCTGTCGCACGAAGATCGGGCATTTCAATGCGCGAGTCGCTGGCATCGCTCTTGATAGAGCCACGGTGGGAGGAACTCATGCTTGTCGGACGAAGCGTGCTCATGCAGGAACTTCGCAGCCAGATCGCTCGACTGAGTGCCACACATTTCACGGTGCTGGTCACAGGGGAGAGCGGCACTGGAAAGGAGCTGGTCGCACGAAGCATTCACGCGTCGAGTGCACGTCATCGCGGGCCATTTGTGGCCGTCAATTGTGCCGCGCTCGTGGAGAGCCTCCTGGAAGCCGAGTTGTTCGGCATCGAAGAGCGCACGGCGACGGGCGTCAAGGGGAGGCAGGGCAAGTTCGAGCTCGCGGAGGGTGGCACCCTGTTTCTCGACGAAGTCGGCGACTTGTCGCCGGCCGCGCAAGCCAAGTTGCTGCGCGTGCTGCAGGACCTGTCAGTCGAGCGCGTGGGCGGCGCACGGGCCAGGCCGGTGGACACGCGGGTGGTCGCGGCCACCAATCGCCGACTGATGGCGCAAGTCGAGCTCGGCGCATTTCGCGCCGACTTGTTCTACCGCCTCTCCGGCGTCGAGGTCATCGTCCCACCCCTGCGCGAGCGGAGGGAGGACATTCCGTTGCTGGTCGACCACCTGCTGGGACGGCACCATCGCCTTCGGCGGTTGGTGACGACCAGTGAGGCGGTCGATGCGATGTGCGCCTACGACTGGCCGGGCAATGTGCGGCAGCTCGAACGTGTGCTCGAACGGGTGATTGCGCTGGCGCCAGACGTGCGGGTGGACGTCACCGACCTGCCGCCTGAAGTGGTCGCGGGATATCGCGTGCTCGAAGCCACGAGACAGAAGCCGCAGTGCAGTCTGCGCACGTGGAGCAGCCGGTATGCGCGTTTGGTACTCGACCGATGCGCGGGAAATCGAAGGCGCGCGTGTGAGGAACTCGACATCAGTTACCACACACTGCGCGCGCTGTTGCGGCATGGCGCCGGCGCCCCGGTTGGCGACGCGTCTGCCTTGGGAGTTGCAGGGTCACCGCTAGATGGACGTCCGTGAATCGGTCGAAGGACTGGAGAAGGAGACGGAGGGCATGGTGTTTTTGAGGTTGGTCAATTCGGTGTTGTGTCAGATTGCGATGTATTTCGAGTGGGCGGAGGCCGACGAGGCGTACGGCGAATGTCTTCGGTTGGCGCTGGGTGCCGAGGGCAACCAGCAGTGTTACAACCAGCTTGCCGTCGCGATCGGAGAAGCGTCGCTCAAATATGTGGAGTGTTTGTTTTAGGAGAGAGGAGGACAGTGCCATGAAATTCACAAAACATGTTCGTTCAATCGCAACGATGGTCGTGGTGGTGGGCGGCGTCACGACCAGTGTGTTCGCATCGTGCGCTGAGGCGCAGTCGCTGACTGCGGTGCCGGAGATCACCGTGACTCGGCTGGCCGGCGGGCGGGCGTTGATCGAGGTCAAGGACACGGGTGTGTCCATCCGGAAGGAGGTGGGCGCCGATTCGTCACACGTGACGATCCGCACCCGCCAGGATGAAGTGCAACTGCGGGTGGTGCGAGGCCAGCTCACCGCCAGCACGCCCGGCGGTTCGGTATCGGTCTCATCCGGCAACCAGGAAGATATGGCGAGACTGATGGTAGTGCTGCAGCGGTCGGAGGCCGCCTCACGTGGACGCGAGCTATTGAAGCGGCTGCCGGCCGATCCGCGAGACTTCGGGCAGCAGGCGCTGTTGTTGACCCGGGCTGTGCTTGAATTGGCGCACGGCCCGTCGGCAGCCTTGGCCCGTCATCGGGAATGGCTGGCCGCGGAGCGACGCCGCCTCGGCACACGGCCCGCAACGGTCGTCAAGGCCGACATGCAGGTCCAAGGGCCGGGCGACTGCTGGGACCTCTATTCGAAGGAAGCGATACGTATTGCAGATGATTTCGCCGAGTGCACCGAAGACCTCAAATGGTACGACGGGCTTGGCTGGTCCGGATGCTCGTTGGTCTATACGATCAGGGCGGAAGCCGCAATGTTCTGGTTCATCAGTTGCAATGGCGGTATTCCGTTCAAGGGATAACACCAAGGGAAGCCGAAGCTTCAGCTTCGGCGCGAACGAAAGGAAGGTCACGATGGGCGCGGTGGTCGTGGTACTGATTCAGGTGGTGTTGGCCGTATTGGTGGCAGGGTTGGTGCTGCCTGCG
>JBKJTD010000171.1:0-4201 GCA_046590915.1 Vicinamibacterales bacterium | reverse complement strand
GGAAGCGACGGTGGGACGCGCAGTTACGGTCCGTCCCGACGAGCAACTGCACCACGAACAATTCGATTTGATGGCTATCTAGGGTGGCGTAGGTGGCGTGGGTGTTGTGGGTGGCGTGGGTGAGTCCTCATCGCTTCGTCACAATCACGCTGCCGCTGAAACTGGACGCTGTGATGGTGGCGCTGCCGTCGCCAAACGTACCGCGCATGTTGCGGGTGGCACGGCGGCCGGTTCCCACGTTGTCGACCTTCAGCGGCAGGTCCGAGCGCACCGAGCCGGAAAACGTCGTGGCGTGGAGCGAAAAACCCGTCCGGCCGTCCAGCGCCAGCCGCACTGTGCCCGAGTGTGTCGTGAATTCGTAGCGGCCCCCGGCGGCGAGGTCCCCCTCAGACACCACATTGCTGGACATCGAGTGCAGCTTCGCTGACTGTGCGGTGACGTTGCGCCCGGTGACGTTGCCACTGATGCTCTGCAGTTGCACGCGGCGGGCCTTGAGGTTGGTGCCGGTGACATCGCCGCTCATGGTGGAGGCGTCCAGCACATCGGTGCTTTCGCAGTTCTGCAGGGTGACCTCACCCGACACGGTCTTGGCGTGTATCAGGCGAGTCGCGCCCGAGATCTGGACGTCGCCGCTGACGGCGTTGATGGTGAGGTCACCGGTCATCGCGCCCACGGTCACATTGCCCGACAGGGTCTTGGCCGTCACCCGGGTCCCGGCTGGTGCCGTCACGATGTAGTCGACCGACACACTGTAACTGGACTGTCGTTCGTTTTGCGGATACTCGGTGCGGGCGGTCGCCCGCTCACCGCGATGGGTGGTCTCAACACGCACCCTGGCCAGTCCCGTTTTTGCATCGGCCTCGGTGCGGCCTCTGGACACGCGCGTGATGTCGATGGTCAACTCCCGACCCGATCCCGGCCGGATGTGAATGTTGCCGGAGAGGTTGTCCAAACTGAATTCACCCTTGGCGCCAATGGCAAACGTGCGTGTCTCCTTGTCGGTCTGAGACGCGGGGAAATTGCGCTGGCGGGACCCGCGCATGTCGCCATGGTCCCCATAGCCGCCCGTCCACGCGTCATACGAGTCGGTGACCTGCGCCGATCGAGTGGCGCGGCTGCGCAAAAAATCGAGACACAGGTTGGTGGCCAGCCGGAACAGCCACGTCCCCAGTGACGACTCGCCTTTGTGGAGGCTCAACTTGCGATGGGCCGTCAGGAAGATCTCCTGGAGGAGGTCTTCCGCATCGGTGCGTCCAACCATCCGGCACGCCAGCCCGAACAATCGCGGCGAGTACGCGCGATACAACTCTTCAAACGCGCCCGGGTCCCCGTCCTGGCACCGGAGGGCGAGCGCCATGTCGGTGTGGGGTGAATCAGCCACGCGTAAAGGGTTAGACGGGGACATAGGCCTGGAACGTTGCTTTGCGGATGACCTCCGAGGTCGTCATGTGACAAGACGGCCGCCGCGGCGGGGGAGTTCATGGGGACCAGCGGGTGGCGGCGAAGCCCACGATGCGCCCGCGGCGCACGACGATGCCTTCCGCGACCAGTAATTGCGCTTTGAGATGGGGAGACCGGCCGAAGCCGCCCAGTCGGCCGCCGGCGGCCACAATCCGATGGTAGGGAAGGCCGGGCTCATCAGCCTGGCGCATCACCTGGCCGACGGCTCTGGCGGCACCTGGCTTGCCCGCCCATTGCGCCACATCCCCGTACGTGGCCACACGCCCCGAGGGGATGCGCCGGAGCACATGCAGCACTTTGCGCGTGAACAGCGTCGCGGCCATGCCGGGCTTTTTTCCTACCAGCGAAATCGTAGCCCGAGGCCGACGCGCAGCCCGCCGGCGTTGATGTCGACTCTGGAGTCCTCGTCTCCGGTCGTGACCGTGGCCACCGTGTATTGCGCAAACGCCGCGAGTCCGGCACGTGGACCGAGCGCACGTGTGACATCCAGCATGCCTGTCACCCCGATGCCGGACCCCGATGCACTGGACGTGTGGAGCCCGGTCACCGCGACGGTGTCGTAGGGAAACACCTCGTTGACGTTCACGCCATCGACGACATCCTGCGACACCCTGACCAACGCCGGGCCTGCGCCGGCGAGAATGGTCCAGCGCGATCCCCTCTGCCAGAACCCCGTGGCTAGCAGGTCCACAATCAGTTGTGACCCACTCACGGCGCCCCGGCTCTCCACATCACGCGACGCGGCGAAATACAGAGGATGCGGTAACGTGCCTTTTGCTGCCGCGTCGGCCTTGGTCGACCCGATCGACACCGCCCCGAGCACACCGAATCGTGAGGACAGGCGGCGCGCCACTCCAAGTCCGCCACCGACCCCGACCGTCGGTTTGTAGGTGACATCAATGGCCGCACGCTCAAACGTGACTAGCGGATCGACGCGGTCATTGAACTTCGGAGCGGCGACACGCGCATGACCGTTGATCAGCAACACCGTGCGCGGAGGCTCCGCCTGCGCTTGCGCAGCGTTCGGGAGTGCACCGAGAAGCAGGGCCGTGAGTGCGGTCGTCGCAACGTGGCGCATCACAGCACCCCCACGGCGGTCCATGCCTGTATGACGGCGCGTTCCGCGGCGCTGTTGGCGCCGTACAAATCGCGCGCTGCCTGGATGGTCGCTGCGCGCGCAGCCGCGAAATCCGACGAGGGCGTCAGCATCACCGTGAAGGCGCGATAGAACACTTGTTCCATGTGATTCAGGTTGCCGAAACCGACCCCAGTCACCGCCAGCCCGGACACACGGTTGGTTCCGCCCATGACGGCGAGATAAAACGCGTGGTTGGCAATGGAGGAGTTGATATGCACGCCGCCGTTGTCGCCCGTGCCGGTATAGCGCACCGAGTAGTGGTCCGGATGATTGCGCGAGGTCGGCGTGACGAAGTTGCGGAAGGGCGTACCCGTGGGGGAGACGTCTTCGCCGGCATGCCACTCGGCCAGCCGACGCCCCGTCCCGAGCACCTGATTGGCGAACTCGACGCAGACACCCATGATGTCGGAGAAGGCTTCATTGAGAGCCCCCGACTCGTCGCGGTAGATCAAGCGCGACGAGAAGCCCGTGACGCCGTGCGCCAGTTCGTGAGCGACGATGTCGAGTGCGCTGGCGAAATTGTGACTGGTCGTCGTGCCGCTGCTGTTGACCGAACCCACGCCATACGCGATGTACCCGGAGCCGTAGTACGCCGCATTGTTGAAGAACAACGGATACTGTGCGCCCAGCGTCGCGACCTGGTCGGGTTTGGCCGGATTGACGATGCTGCGGATGGTGATGTTGGTCCCGCTCAGGCCCTGGCGGGCGAACTTGCGGAAGAAGTAGTCGTAGGTGAATCCCGCGTACACGTGGCCATCGACGATGGCGCCGGCGGCGGCGTCCCAGGTATTGTCGGCGTCGCTGGCCAGATCGGCCGTGTCGACCAATGGCTGCTGATTGGTGAACACGCGGTTTGCCCGCACGGCATCACCACGCATGTCGTAGGTGCGATTGGAACCGGGTCGATACAAATCCACAGTGGTGAACTGAGACCCGTCATTGCGAGTCGACACTTTTTTCTGGTCGCCGAACACGCCAGTGCCCAGACCGATCCGCGCGGAGGCGGGCACCTGCGTCCAGGTGTCCATATACCGGTCCACGACGGCGCCAGTGCCGGCATCCACGAACACCCGATACACCAGGCCGTCACTCGTCGAGAGCGTGCGGCCCATCCACGTCAATGTTCCGGCGGCACCGGCTGTGGGAAGCACCACCAGCTCCAGATCCAGTTCTTCGCCTGGCCCCAGATCGACCACGGCGCCTCTCCCTGCCGCGACGATGGCCCCACGTGCCGTCGTGCGCGTCAGCCGTGGCGACGGGTTGACATCGATCTGGTCGTACACCGATCCGAACAGCGACACCGTCTGCCCAAAGCCGTTGCGCTGTCGCGTGAGTTCGCCGCCAAACACGCGCACGCCGCGGTGTCGTTGCGACAGGCGCTCATGTGTGCGTCCCGCCACGGCCCCATCCGCCACGGCGTCCAGACGCACGAGACTGCCGTCGCGCTCCATGGCCGTGACGTATTGGTCCCAGACGCGCAACGTGGCGAGTGCCGCGGCATTGGACTGCCTGGTGTCAGTGGCGAATTCAGTGGCGCGCAGTGCGTGCACGCCCGAAGGCTGGGTACGCGCCGTCAGCGAGACGACGAGCAGAGCCGTGCAC
>JBKJTD010000328.1:0-7282 GCA_046590915.1 Vicinamibacterales bacterium | reverse complement strand
GCGCGAGGCTCAGCTCCCCAGGGCGGGGAATCGTGCCGCCGCCCACCAGCGCCAGGTCCGAGCAGGTATGATGCGGCGCTCGAAACGGCCGCGCGGAGATCAGTCCGGCCCCCGGCGACATCAAACCGGCGACGGAGTGAATGGATGTGACCACCAGCGCCTCTTCAAAATCCAGGGGTGGCAGCAGGCCCGCAAGTCGGCGCGCAAGCATCGTCTTTCCCGCACCCGGTGGCCCACACAGCAGAAGGTGATGGCCTCCGGCCGCCGCAATCTCCAGCGCTCGGCGTCCCAACAATTGGCCACTGACGTCCGCAAGATCATCTTCCACCCCGCGGCAGGCCGGAGGCGGCTCGGGCGGCAGGGCGGGCTCCGCATGGTCGCTGCTGAGGATGCGAACCGCTTCAGACAGCGAGGCTGCCGGATGGAGCGGCAGATCCGACACGATGGCCGCTTCGGCGAGATTCGCGGCAGGGAAGAGCAGTGCAGACCGCGACAACCGGCGCGCCGACACCGCGATCGGCAGCACGCCCTGCATCGGGGGAATTCCGCCATCAAGCGACAGCCCTCCGACGACCGCCATTTCGCGCCCGTCGCGTTCGGGCAGCAGGCCTGACGCCGCCAGAATGCCGAGGGCAATCGGCAAATCAAACGCGGCGCCGACTTTTCTCAGGTCCGCCGGCGCGAGACTCACCGTCACACGTCCGGGCGGAAATGGAAAGCCACAATTGCGGATGGCGGCACGCACGCGGTCCCGGCTCTCGCGCACCGTCGTGTCGGGCAGCCCGACCATCACCACTCCCGGCAATCCACCGCCAGAGACATCCACCTCGACCGACACTGGGACGGCGTCAACGCCAAAGAGGGCGGCAGCATGAAAACGCGCAAGCATGCTGTTCGGGAAGGCAAGGCCCGCGCCATCCTCGGGCAGCGCAAAAAGCCAGACACTGGCGCTGTCGCCGCGCGACGTACGCAGATTCTGCCAGGCCGGGTCTAGTTGTTGCGATGAATCGTGAGCCGATCGCCGACGTCAATCCGGTTGGAGGTCAGCGAGTTCCAGCGTTTGATGTCGTTGACGGTCGTATCGAACTGGCGGGCGATTGCGGCCAGGGTGTCGCCGGATTTGACGCGGTACGTGCGCGCGGACATCACGACCGGCTGGGGCGTTTCGGCCGGGCGCGACGCGAGCGCGGCACTCACCGCTCGCGGAATCATCAAGGATTGTCCGACCTTCAGTTTCGACCCGGTGGTCAAACTGTTCGCCTGCGCCAGGTCGGCCGTCGTGACCTTGAACTTGCGCGCGACCGTCACCATCGTCTCGCGGCGTCTGACGGAGTAGCGCTCAAATCTGGCAAACGTGGCGGGGCCTGCTTCGGCCAGACGCGCTTGAACGATCGCCGCCATACCGACCGGCACTTTGAGCTCGTGCGTGCCCACCGGCGTAATGGTGCGGCGCAGTTCAGGGTTGAGGTCGCGAATTTCCTCGATGGAGGTCGCGGTCCATTCTGCGATGGTGCGCAGGTCCAGCGCGTTGGGCAAAGTGACGCGGTCGTAGGCAAACGGCGAGTTCACGCCGGGCTCAAATCCGTACTGCGTCGGATTTTTCGCGATGATGACCGCGGCCATGATCATCGGGACATAGTTGCGGGTTTCCTTCGGCAGAAACTTCGACGTCTCGGTCAACTCCCAGTAGTCGTTGATCCGCGAGGCCTTCACCGCACGCTGCAGACGTCCGGGACCGGCGTTGTAACTGGCCATGGCCAGATTCCAGTCGCCGTCAAACATCTTGTTGAGCTGCTTGAGATACCGCGCGGCCGCCACGGTGGCCTGTTCCGGGTCAGCACGCTCGTCAATAAACCAGTTCTGCGTCAGCCCGAATTGTTTGCCGGTCGCCGGCATGAACTGCCACATGCCGCGCGCACTGGCGCGCGACAGAGCGGTGTTCTTGAATCCGCTCTCGACAATGGCGAGATACGCAAGGTCCAGCGGCACGCCTTCCTGCCGGAACACGGACTGGACCATCGGCATGTATTTCGCGCCGCGGTGCAGGCTCTCCTGCATGAACGTTCGCATATTGCCCTGGAACAGCTCGATGAACGACAGGATGCGGTCGTTGAGCTCTATGGGAAGGTCGTGCTCAGTGGTGGCCAGGTCCGCGACAACGGTATCGGCTGTGGACTTGCTGGCTTCAGGCAGGTCGAGGGTGGCCACCGCAAGCAGGTCATCAATGACCGCCGGCTCAGTGCGCGCCTGCGTAAACCCGTCTCCTTCTCGGAGGGCCAGAATCTCGAGCGCGCTGATGCGACCGAGCAGTCGGTCGTAGTGGGCGCGCAGCCGGGGTTCTCCCCGGGCGCCTGATGGAGCCGCCAGCAACACATCCACGGCCTGGTCAAACAACGCACTGGCCGCCGTCAGATGGCCAAGCTGGAGTTCCTTCTGCCCACTGACAAAGTGCGCCTCGGAGGTGGCAATCAACCTGTCAATGGCGTCGGCCACCGGCACTACCGGAGTGGCGACCGCAACCTGCGTGTTTGGGGGAGTTGAGGCCGAGGGGGGAGGAGCGGGGGCGACCGGAGCGACGCGTGCGCTGCAACCGACAACAAAGCCCGAAAGGGCCAGGATGGTCAGGCTGGTGGCAACACGCATGATGCTAGGGACGCTCGCTGGACATGAGTGGTTGGTAGAGCCTACCAGTCCGAGCTCGATTGGTCAACTCGGTGTTGACTCTAAGTACTTGCGCAATTTGGGTTTCAACTGCGCCACCCAGCCTCCACCAGCACCTTGTGCTGCGCCCCGAGGTCTCGCGCCAACGGCGTCACAATTGTGCGCTCGCCGATGAGGATGGTCCGGCCAAGCGCAATCGCCTGCTGCACGTCCGCTTCGCACACAAAATCCGCCACCGTCTTGGATGGCGCCGGACGTGATGCGCCGGGCCCGCCGGTCCCCGTCATCGCCGCGACCTGCTCCGTCATCGCCGAGGCGGTCAGCCCGACGTTGGGGGGAGCCGACGGCGCCTTGGGCAACGACACAGTCGCCGCGCGAGCCGCGGGCCGGAGTTCGTAGGCCAGGCGTTTGAGGTTGAGCAGATGCCGTGGCGTGATGTTGTCGGAGGTGATGTTGCCGCCCCACCCGCCACATCCCAACGTCATGGCCGGATTCAATCCGGTGGTCAGTCCAATCGATCCATGCGTGGTGGGAGTGTTGACGACGATGCGGAAAGCGGGCTTTTTGAGCCCGAACTCGAGAATGACCGCATCGTTTTGTGAGTGGATGGACATCGTGTGGCCCATCCCGCCGTACCGGAGTATCTGCTTGCAGCGCTCGCAGCCTTCCTGCCAGTCATTGACGACATAGTAGGAGAGGACTGGACACAATTTTTCGATCGAAAGAGGGTAGTCGCGTCCCACGCCTTGCAGCTCAGCGATGAGCACTCGCGTGCCGTCCGGAATCGAGATGGCGGCCGCCGCGGCGATGGTGGCTGCCGATTTGCCGACAAACGTCGGGTTGGGCAGCCGTTGTGGTGTCACCAGCAACGTCGCCAGCACGTCTGCCTCGGCGGGGGAGAGGAAATACGCGCCCTGCTTCTGGAATTCGCGCTTCGCCTCATCAGCCACCACGCGTTCGACCACAACGGAATTGGGTGATGAGCACAGCACGCCATGATCGAAGTTCTTGCCGGTGAGAATGTCGCTGGCGGCTTTGGCCACGTTGGCGGTGCGCTCGATGAAACACGGCGCGTTGCCCGGGCCGACACCGTAGGCGGGCTTGCCTGCACTGTAGGCCGCGCGCACCAGTCCCATGCCGCCGGTGGCGAGGATCACGGCGACGTCGCGGTGTTTCATCAACTCCTGGGTGGACTCGAGCGTCACATGGGTCATCCAGTTGATGGCGCCGTCGGGCGCGCCCGCAGCCAGGGCAGCCGCGTTGAGCACTTCGGCCACGTAGGTGATGCAGCGCGCCGCCGAGGGGTGCGGACTAATCACAATCGGGCAGCGCGCCTTGAGCGAGATCAGAATTTTGTAAATGGTGGTCGAGGTCGGATTGGTCGACGGCACAATCGCCGCGACCACGCCAAACGGCTCAGCGATTTCGATCACCTTGCGCACCTCATCGCGAGCGACGACACCCACGGTGCGCATGGGCCGGATAAAGGCATGCACATCTTCGCAGGCGAACCGGTTTTTCTGAATTTTGTCGGCGAGGACGCCGAAACCCGTCTCTTCGACTGCGAGCCTGGCGAACGGTTCGACGTGGGCCCTGGCGGCAGCCGCGACGGCGTCCACGACACGATCGACCTGCTCTTGCGACCACTCCGCGAGAATGGGGGCCGCGCGCTTGGCACGTTGGGCGAGGGCTCGGGCCTCTTCACTCATGGCGAGCCCCAGTCAACCTCAGGGTTTGGCGGGAGCGCCCGGCCGCGGCAACAGCCGCTCCAGGTCGGCGTGCGGGCGGGCAATCACGTGGACCGACACCAACTCGCCAACGCGGCGCGCGGCGGCGGCGCCGGCGTCCACGGCGGCCTTGATGGCTCCCACATCACCCCGGGCCAGCACAGTCACAAACCCGGCGCCGATGTATTCCTTGCCGATAAGGGTCACGTTCGCGGTCTTGACCATCGCGTCGGCTGCCTCGATGGCGCCGATCAGGCCGCGCGTTTCAACCATGCCGAGTGCGTCTGAAGTCATGAATATTTCTGGGGCAGAATCGCCGCAAGGCTAGCATATTGAAGACAATAGGGGCAATACAGTACCATTCAGCGGTTGTGATGATTCAGAAGGTGTGGCGTCAAAGAGTACGCGCGGCGGTCTGCGTGGCGGCAATGGGATTTGCGGCCGGCTGTGGCGGGGCCGATGAAGCCCCGCCGGTGGCCAACGTCGCCCTCTCACTGAGCAAGGCCTCGGCGGCGCTGGGCAGTCCAATCGACATGACCTACAAGTTCGAGCTGTTGCCCGGTCAGACGCTGGACGCGAAGTATCGCGTGTTCATGCACCTGCTCGACTCAGACGGCGTGCTGCGATGGGCCGACGATCACGACCCGTCACTGCCCACGACCGAGTGGAAGGTGGGAACCCCGGTGCAATACACCCGTACCAGTTTCATCCCGGTCGTGCCCTATCTGGGTGACGCCACCATTCGTGTCGGCCTCTATCGCGCGGATGCGACCGATACCCGTGCGCCCTTGTCGGGACCCGATCCGCAGGGCCGGTCCTACAAAGTCGCCACACTGAAACTGCTGCCGCAGTCCGAGAATATTTTTGTTGTGCAGCGCTCGGGGTCACACCCGGCTGAATTTGCCCCTGAGAACCCCGCCCGTGAGTGGTGGTGGACCAAAAAGGAATACGTGGTCAACTTCCGCAATCCAAAAAAGGATGCCACGCTGTACCTCGAATATGACGCGCGCCCCGACCTGTTCAACCAACCGCAGGTTGTGAACGTCTATCTTGGCAGCCAGAGTGTCATCACCTTTGCTGCCGACAACAAAGATCCCCTCCTTCGTCGTATTCCCCTTCGTGCGGACGTCCTCGGCACCAGTGATATGGCGGAACTTCGCCTGGTGGTTGAGCCGTCGTTCGTGCCGTCGGCCATTGGTGCCGGCCAGGACATCCGTGAATTGGGCATCCGCATCTACCACCTCTTTGTCGACCCGTCCTGACACGCCATCGCGTGCGGGGACCTGGGCGCCAGTGTTGGGGCTGTGTCTGCTCCTGCTGACGCCGGCGGTGGCGCTTGCCGATCTCGTCACATTGCGGGGCGGACGAGTGGTCAACGTCGCGGCCGTGCGCTACGACGGATCCGAGGTGGTCTTGACCCTCCGCACGGGAGGGGTCATGCGGGCGCCTCGTGAATTTATCCTCGGTGTTCAGGCCGACGAAGTGCCGTGGCCCGAACCAGACGCGCCGGCAGCCCCCATCGCGGTATCCCCCCCTCTCGTGCCCGACACGGCCGATCGGTTGCGTCTGCTGATTGACAGCATGGCCACCGCACACGGCGTCGACGTCAAACTCGCACACGCCCTGGTGCAGGTCGAGTCAAACTACCGGGCCAACGCTGTCTCGCCGAAAGGGGCCATGGGCCTGATGCAGTTGATGCCGGCCACAGCGCGGCAGTACGCCATCGACGACCCCTTCGACCCGGTTCAGAATCTGACGGCCGGCCTTCGCCATCTGCGCGGGTTGCTCGATCGCTACGGAAGCGGCAAGGAGTCTCTCGCGCTCGCGGCCTACAACGCCGGAGAGGGCGCCGTCAGCCGGCACAAGGGCATCCCGCCGTATCGTGAGACTCAGAATTACGTGCAGCGCATTTTGTCGCTGTCGGGAAAATAGGCGCCGGGGCCCTCGTGGAATATCGCTGCCGGGTTGCCACCGCCAACGGCCAAGTCTCCACCGCCACGTATGTGGCCGACAACGAGGCCCGGCTTCGATTGGAACTGGAAGACAAGGGCCTGTATCTGCTCTCCCTGCAGCCGCTGGGCGGCGTGGGCGTGGGCGGGTATTCGTTCCGGCTTCCGACCCGCAAGAAGAAAATCAGCAGCGACGAGTTCCTGATCTTCAACCAGGAAATGGCCACGCTCCTGCGCGCCGGCCTTCCACTGGTGCAGTCACTCGATATCCTGCGCCGCCGCGTGCCCAACCCGACATTCAAGAAGGTGCTCGACGATGTCTACGAGCGCGTGCGTTCCGGCAGCGCGCTGTCGGACGCCTTTGAAGCGCAGGGCGGGATGTTCACGGGGATTTATCACGCGTCACTGATGGCGGGTGAGAAATCCGGCAGTCTCGAAATCGTCCTTCGCCGGTACGTCTCGCACATGAAGGTGATTGCGTCGGCGCGCGGCAAGATGATCTCGGCGCTGATTTACCCGTTGGTGTTGGTGTGCCTCTCTGGGGCAGTCGTCGGCCTGATCGTCTTCAAGGTGATCCCGGAATTCGCCACCTTTTACGCCGGCTTTGGCGCCGGCGCACAACTTCCCGCATCGACGCAGTTCATGGTGGCGTTCTCCAGTGCGATCGTGAACTACGTGTGGATCTGGTTGACGGCGCTCATCCTCATGGTGGTGTCGATCAGCTTCTGGATTCGCCAGCCTGGACAGCGCAGCCGCTTGGACCGCGCGATCTTGAAACTCCCGTGGTTTGGTCCGCTGAGCCGGAAATTTGCGACCGCGCAGGTGACCCGGACCATCTCGACACTGCTGGCCGGCGGCATCCCGCTCGTGAATTCGCTGGACATCGCCGGCAAGTCGGTGGGCAATCAAGCCGTGTCCGCCGACCTGGCGTTGGTGGCCCGCGAG
>JBKJTD010000321.1:0-8334 GCA_046590915.1 Vicinamibacterales bacterium | reverse complement strand
TCGCGCAGGTGCTCACGCGGGGCAACACCGCGATTGGCGTCGCACTTGAGTCGGGCGAGGAACTCCCGGCGCACGCGGTCGTCGGCGCGGTCGATCCCAAGCAACTCTTCCTGTCGTTGGTGGACCCAGGCCATCTGCCGCCCACGTTCCGTCAGCGCGTCGGACAGATTCGCGCGCGTGGCGTCCTCGCCAAGATCAATTTGTCACTGAGCGGCGAACCGATCTTCCCTGCACTCAATGGAGACGACGTCCCGCTGCGGGGACGACTGTTGTTCGGGCCATCGGTCGACTATCTCGAGCGCTCGTACGACGCGGTGAAATACGGGCGTATGTCGTCACAGCCCTGGCTGGAAGCCGCTGTGCCCACCGCCAACGACCGGGACCTGGCGCCGCCAGGGCAACACACGATGTCGCTCTACGTCCATTACGTACCGCACACCACCGCAATCTCACACAGCGATGTGCTGGCGCGCGCACTTGACGTGCTCCGACCGCACGCGCCCTCACTTGAATCGCAGATTGTCGAACAGGAAGTCTTCACACCGCAGGATCTCGAAGATCGATGGGGCTACTCCGGCGGCCACATTTTTCACGGCGAGGGTGCGCTGGATCAGTGGTGGGTCAGTCGTCCCCTGCTGGGCTGGGCTCATCACTACGGGTCGCCGATCGACGGCCTGTTCCTCGCCGGCGCGGGATCACACCCGGGCGGCGGGCTGACCGGCCAGTCCGGGCTCAATGCCGCACGCGTGATTTCAGTGGCGCTCGGCCGTCGTCGACACTGACGCGGACTCGTCGGGCACATCGCCTTGGCGATGGAAATACGGGCACCGCGCATGCGGAAGATCGACCACGGCAATCGCCTCCCCGCCCCACGCGGCGTACACACCAATCAGACAACCACAGGGCCTGACTTCGCTCGTGACCATGTTCCGAAGGGCGGGCGCCCAGGGACCAATACTGAATATTCGTCGCCTCACAGTAGACATCCTGCGGGGTTAGACCCGTGCCGGCAGGAATAGTTACACCGTCAGAAGACGTCGGTGGACCACCATACACAATTGGGCAATGGGGCATTGGGCCAATGTGGCAATGGGGCTGCGGACAAGGCGCGGACCATCATCACTTCCGGGGCCGGGGAGGGGGCGACCAATTGCACCTGAGGGGGATGAAGCCCGGGTGGGAGCCACCCGCGTAGGGTTCGATTGGGATTGGACGGGTCGCGTTCGAAGAGGGCCTCAAGCATTGCGCCGATGCGTGAGCCTCGGGGATCACGATCACCGCATTCTTCCAGGACAAGCCCTTCGGGACCGCGGCTGACGACGATGTAGGCGGCGGCCCGGTAGCCTTCCTCTGCGACAAACACTTCGAGCTCGCGGAGGCCAAAGGGCCCAAGGCCGGCACGCAGGCGCCTGCGCGTGAGGCTGAACTCGATGAACTCGGCCGTTCGGTCGAGTGCGAAGGCCGCGTTTTGGGCGTACTCCATTGAAATGCTGGCGATTTCCGGCAGATCTGCCGGCGTCACTGCGCGCACCATCGTGCCGGGGGCGCCACGACGGGTGCGCGGGATCTCGATCGTCACAAGGCTTCTGGGGACGACGGTGAAGCCGAGGCGTTCGTAATACGGCGCGCCGATCTCGGAGAACAGGACCGCCATCGTGCAGCCGCGGGTCTCGCCATCGGCCAGCATCTCGTCGATCAGTTGAGTGGCCAATTGCCGGCCGCGTCGCCGTTCCGGCGTAAACACCGCGCCAATTCCGAGAATTTTCTCCGGACGCCCCTCGACCAGGCCATCAAACAGGTAGCGCTTGGCGGAAACCAGAACCTCGTCACCTTCGACCAGCCCCACCCGGTGAAGGTGATTCCGCCCCCAGGCCGTCTTGGTCTGGGCCACATTCCACTGTCCATAGGCCCGCCGACTCAAGCCCTCGCCCCATAGAGCGTAGGTGTCGTCGAGCACCTGCTCCAGCATGCCCCCGCCAACGTCAATCATCCGTGTCCTCATTGCCTCATTGCCTCATTGCCTCATTGGCAGCTTCGTTTAACTATCATTCTCCACTGCCGGTCCAACCCATCATGAAAGCCACTCTCTTTTCCCCTGTGCGTCTGGTCGCTGCATTGGTGGCGGTGGGCCTTGGCGTCGCCGTTCCGCTGGCCGGCCAGTCGACGCCCGCGGCTGACACCGACACGGTGGTCCATGTGCTCAACCGCCTGGGCTACGGTCCCCGAGCTGGTGACGTTGACCGGGTGAAACAACTCGGCGTGGCCCCCTATATCGAGCAGCAGCTGCATCCCGAGCGTATGCCTGACACGACGCTCGCGCAGCGTCTGACGGCCTTTCCGACGATCGGACTGTCAACCACCGAGATTGCACGCGACTATTACGCGCCGGCAGAAGCCATACGCCGCGCCGAACAGCGGGCGGCCGGCCGCGCGGGACAACCACCCATGCCACCTACGCCACCCTCAATGTCCGGCGACCCCACGATGACGGGTCAGCCCGGCCAGCCAACGCGCCAGGCGCAGCAGGGCTCGCCTGAATTGCGGGCCGCTCGACAGAAGGAACAGCAGGTCCTTCAGGAGTTGATGCAGGCGCGGCTGGTGCGGGCCATCTCCTCGGAACATCAACTCGAAGAGACGCTGGTGGATTTCTGGTTCAACCACTTCAACGTGTTCGCCGGCAAAGGTCAGGTGCGCGTCTACTTGACGGAGTACGAGCGCGAGGCCATTCGCCCGCATGTGCTCGGCAACTTCCGCGACATGCTCGGCGCGGTGGCCGAGAGCCCCGCGATGCTCTTTTACCTCGACAACTTTCAGAACGTGGATCCCAAGGCCGCGCAGAGGCAGGCCGACGAACAGCAGCAACGACTGCAGCAGGCGCAGTCGTGGCAGGCACTCGCGCGTGGCCGTGGACGGGGCGCGGGCGCGGGCGCGGGCCGTACGCAGAGCGAACAGCAGCGGGAGCAGGTGGAGCAGGTGGAGCAGCGCATGATACAGGCGCGCAACCGCGGCCTGAACGAAAACTATGCCCGCGAGCTGATGGAACTGCACACGATCGGTGTGGACGCTGGTTACACACAGGCCGACGTGGTCACCGTCGCGCGCGCGTTTACGGGCTGGACCATCGACCGTCCCAGGGATGGCGGCACGTTCCAGTTCAACGCGCAGATGCACGACAACGACCCGAAGGTCGTCATGGGCACAAAGATCGCTGGTGGCGGAAAGAAGGATGGCGAGGCCGTGCTGGATTTGCTCGCAAACCACCCCTCCACAGCGAAGTTCATCGCGACCAAGCTGGCACGGCGTTTTGTCTCTGATGAACCGCCCGCATCAGTGATCGACCGCGCTGCGAAGGTGTTCCTCAGCTCCAAGGGTGACCTCCGCGAGGTCACTCGTGCCATCGTCACGTCGCCTGAGTTCTTCTCCGCCGAGGCACGTCGCGCCAAGGTGAAGACGCCGCTGGAATTTGTGGCATCGGCCGTGCGCGCGTCCGGCGCGAACGTGATCGTCGTGCAGCCGCTGGTGCAGGCCCTCCGCGATCAGGGCATGCCCCTTTACGGTGCGCAGCCTCCGACCGGTTGGGGCGACACGGCGGAAGACTGGGTGAACACCGGCGCTCTGCTCAAGCGCCTGAACTTTGCGATTGAACTGGCCGGCGGCCGGTTCCGTGGTGTGGGCGTCCCCGTGCGCCAACTGGCACCAGACACAAGCGAAGCGACACGCGACGCGCTCGTCTCACAACTGCTCGCATCACCGATTTCCGCGATCACCAGAGATACGTTGTCCAAGGCGGAGTCGCCGCAACATTTGATTGCGCTGACACTCGGTTCACCGGAATTTCAGAAAAAATGAGCTCGGAGGCGATTACGCAACCGTAATCGCCTCCGAGCTCATTTTATGGGGAGGCACTATGTTGACTCGACGAATCTTTCTCAAGAACGGCAGCATGGCGATGCTCAGCCTGGGCTTTGCCCCGGCGTTCTTTGAACGCGCCGCGCAGGCGGCTCAGACGAAGCGCAAAGTGCTGGTCACGATCTTCCAGCGTGGCGCCGTTGACGGTCTCAACATGATCGTGCCCTTCGGCGAAAAGGCGTATTACCAGGCACGCCCGTCGATCGCGGTGCCGCAACCGGGCCACGTCAACGGGGCACTCGACCTCGATGGGTTCTTCGGGATGCACCCGCGCATGGCACCGCTGCATCAGTACTTCAAACGTGGAGAGCTGGCGATCGTCAATGCCACCGGCTCACACGACCCGACGCGTTCGCATTTCGACGCGCAGGACTACATGGAGAGCGGCACGCCGGGCACCAAGAGCACGCGTGATGGCTGGCTCAACCGCTACCTGCACGCGAAGGAACACGAACAGGCCAGCACCTTCCGCGCGGTCTCGCTCACCCAGCAACTGCCACGTGCGCTTCAGGGCAAGGCTCCGGCACTGGCGATCGACCAGCTTGGGCGATTCGGCGTCCGTGCCGGTGAGGCCGGCGAGATGATGCAGGAATCATTTGAAGCGCAGTACGCGGCCGCGGCCGATGCCATGCTCCGCCCGACCGGCAAGGACGCCTTTGATGCGGTCAAACAGCTGCAGTCGGTGGACATCGCGAAGTACACGCCGCAGAACGGAGCCGTGTATCCCAACAGCGGCTACGGTCAGGCCCTCAAACAGATTGCACAGCTCATCCGCGCCAACATGGGCCTTGAGGTCGCGTTCGCCGAATCAGGCAACTGGGATCACCACGCCAACGAAGGCCCCCAGATCGCCAACCGCCTTGATGACTTCGCCGGCGGCATCGCCGCCTTCGCACAGGACCTCGGCGACCAGATGGCCGATGTGGTGGTGTTGACGATGTCGGAGTTTGGGCGGACGGTGGCTGAAAACGGCGCGCGTGGCACTGACCACGGCCACGGCAACGCGATGTTGTTGCTCGGCGGCAACGTCAAGGGCGGGAAAATTTACGGCAAGTGGCCGGGACTCGAGCGCGAGCAGCGCTACGAAGGCCGCGACCTCGCGATCACCACCGACTTCCGCGACGTGTTCTCAGAAGCACTCCGGGGACACCTCGGGGCGACCGATACGAGCCGGGTCTTCCCGGGATACACCGGAAAGACCCGACTCGGAATTCTCTAGCGGGTCGCGGACCAGTTCGAGCCTTTGATCGTCTTGCCGTCCGCGGACACAGTGCCCGTGTAGGTCGTGCCGCCGGCAGTGAAGGAGAGCGACGTGCCGTTCACTTTGCCCTCGGAAATCGCGGCTGCACCCATCGTGCCGGTGACGGTCTGGAACTTCTGGTTCAGCGTCAGCGCCTGCCCGTTCATCGTCCACTTGCCGTTCACTTTGGCGGGCACGATCCAGAGGTGGGCGGTGCACCAGGACGTGCAATTTTCTTCGACCCGGCGGGTCTCGTCGGGTACCCACTCGTCTTCGCCCGATCCCATCATGAAGGTGTTGGACACCACGCGTGTACCTGGGCGCATGTCGAGGATTTGCGGCCGAATGCGGAGGTTGATGTCGGGCAGCAGGAACAACGTGAGCACGTTGGCCTTGGAAAAGTCGGTCTTGAAGAGATCGGCCTGGATGAACTCGACGCGATCGGTCACACCGGCGGCCTTGGCGTTTTCGACCGACAACGCGACCATGTCCGGGTTGTATTCGATGCCCAGTGCACGCGAACCCCGTTTGGCAGCGGTGATCACCGTCCGGCCGTCACCAGAGCCCAAATCGATGTGGTAGTCCTCTTTGGTGAGCTTCGCCATGTTGAGCATCAGCTCAACGGTTTCCTGCGGCGTCGGCACCCAGACCACGTCCTTGCCGGCCTGGCCTGACCGCGGTTCGAACTTCTGCTGTGCATCGGCCGACTGCACCAGCGTCACCGCCAGAGCCGCCGCCAGCGCGCCGTTCATCACTCGTCGTCCCACTAACTGTCGCATTCCAAATTACCCCCAGCCGGGAATTGTAACAGCCGGCCTCCTCTTCGGAGCGGCCGGGCTAACGCCCGTCGGCTCCGAAGACACGGCGACGAACAACGTCATCTCCTCCGGGGACATAATGGGCACACCGATGTCCCTTCGCACACCCTACCCTGTAGTATCCGCTTCTCGTCTCAAGGCCAACATCGCCCGCATGCAGGCGCTGGCGACCAGCGCAAGCATTGGGCTGCGGCCCCACTCCAAGACGCACAAGAGCCCGGTCATTGCGCGAATGCAGATCGAGGCCGGCGCTGTTGGCATCTGCTGCGCGAAGCTGGGCGAGGCGGAGGTCTTCGCCGACCACGGCATCACCGACATCCGCTTGCCGTATCCGGTGAATCCGTCCAACGCGGATCGGGTCGTCGCACTGCTCGATCGCGTCACCCTGTCGATCATCGTTGATGACGAGGACGTCGCCCGCGACTGGTCGTCCGCCATGGTGCTCGCGGGAAAGACGCTCAATATTCTGGTCAAGATCGATGTCGGATTTCATCGCTGCGGAATGGATCCGGCGACACCGGACCTTGCCCATTGCATCACGCGCATTGCCGCGCTGCCGGGGCTTAGGTTCAAGGGCCTGCTCAGTCACGCCGGAAACGCCTACCACGCGGCGTCGCCCGGCGAAATGTCGGCCATCGTCGCCACCGAAACCGAAATCATGACGGGCCTGGCGGGCCGGCTCCGCGCCACCGGTGTGAACGTCGAAGAAATCAGCGTCGGGTCCACACCCACCGCCTCCCTGGCGCCGACACAACGCGGCATCACCGAGATGCGCCCAGGCAATTACGTGTTTCTTGATCGGACCCAGGTCGCGCTGGGTTCCGCCACCATCGGGGACTGCGCGCTGTTTATTGTCGCCACGGTCGTCAGCCGCCCGGCACCCGACCGCGTGATTCTCGACTGTGGCAGCAAAACCCTGACCAACGACGGCTGCCGCGGCTTTTCGGCGATGCCCGGCCACGGGCTCGTCTTCCTGTCGTCGAGCGAAGACGTGCCCGACCCCTCAATCATCGTCGAACGCCTGTCCGAGGAGCACGCGACCTGCCGTGTGGCACCCGAGTCTGCCCTGCGGCCCGGCGACCGGGTCCGCGTCCTGCCCAACCACGCCTGCACGGTGACCAACCTCATGGACTCGCTGGCGCTGGTCGGCGACGACGGCTCGATGGAACCGGTGGTGGTCGCTGCCCGTGGGCGAATCTGGTAGAGTGACAGCCGCGATGAACCCCAAACCCACTCCGTCCGGCGACGCCCTCGGCATGGTCGAAACGCGTGGGCTCGTCGGCATGGTCGAAGCCGCCGACGCGATGCTCAAAACGGCCAATGTGACGTTTGTCGGGTATCAGAAGGTTGACGCTGGCCTGGTCACCGCAATCGTGCGCGGCGACGTCGCCTCCGTCAAAGCCGCAACCGACGCCGGTGCCGCCGCGGCCCGTAAGGTCGGCGAACTCGTCGGCGTCCACGTCATCCCCCGCCCCGCAGACGACGTCAGCGATATTTTTCCGATTGAATAGAGGTTTCACAGCGAGACATGGAGCGCTGGGAGAAAACCATTAATTGGTTTTCTCTCAGTCCTCCATTCCTCGTTGTGATATCTCAGCGCATCACAGCGTTGAACAACACTTTGAACGTGCCGAACGTCTGGCCGCGCCATTGGGGGCGGAAGCCGATCAGCACGACTTTGCCGTCACCATGTTGCACCTCAAGCGCGGCGGCCTTGCCGCGCAAATGGGATTCGCCGAGCAGGTAGCCTGACGCGAGGATTGCGCCTTCGGCGGCGTACTTCGCCAGCACGGTGCCCTTGAAGCCCTCTGTCGTTTCAAACGCAGGACTGCTGTTGAAGAACACGTGACCGGTCGGAGCAAATCCGGCCATCACGGGCTGGGTGGTGTCCACTTCAACGGTGAGCAATGAACCACCGGCGAAAAACTCGCTCCGCGTCACGCCCTCGAGCACGTTGCGCACCGGCAGCTTCAGTTGTTCAATAGCAAACGCGGTGCTCCGATTGAGCGCGATGAGTGTGCCCCCCGCGCGCACGAACTCGTCGATCGCTTTGACCCGCTCGGCGTCGGGACCACCTACGCCACCCACGCCACCCGCCCCACGGCCACGCCCTCCACCCGCAAGCACGCCGCGCGGCTCGTCGGTGATGATGATCGAATCAAATCGGTCACGCAGCGGCGCCGTCGTCAGTTGCTCGGCGGTGAGGCTGCTGAACTCAAAGTCGAAGCGCTCAAGCACCCAGCGCGTCCAGCCTTCGTCCATGCTCGCAAGCGGGCGGAACAGCGCGATGCGCTTCTTCGTGAGTGTGCTCGTCGGCACGTCGGAGCGGCGCAGATGCACCCCGTTGACGTAATAGCGCCGCAGCAC
>JBKJTD010000319.1:0-3393 GCA_046590915.1 Vicinamibacterales bacterium | reverse complement strand
CCTCTTGTTGCCCTCGCGACGCGTCCTGATCTTGCCGACGTCACCGGTCGTTACTTCGACCGCATGGAAGAAGCGGTACCTTCGCCATCAGCGCAGGACCTCGAACTCGCCACGAGGTTGTGGCACGAGAGTGAGCGGCTCACAGGGAGGCACGGATTAATCTACAGGGAGGCACCGAGACACGGAGTTTGTATATAAAAAAACGAATTTCTCTGTGTCTCTGTGCCTCCCTGTAAAATAAATCCTCCGGCTCTCCTGTGAGTCGCACCCTATACTTCTCGCGACCCAATGATTCGCGCAGCCTCTCACCTTGTACTCGCCACCTCCGACGTGCCGGCCATCACCAGATTTTTTGTCGACGCGTTTGAGCTGACTCCGGCATTCGAAAACGACATGTTTTCGGAGTTTGTGCTGCCGTCGAAATTCCGGATCGCATTCTTCAAACCGGTTGGACCGTCAGCGCAGTCGTTTGACGAACGTGCTGCACGCAACGCTGGCGCGGTTGGTCTGACTGTGGCGGACGTGGACGCCGTGTACGCGCGCCTGGTTCGATTGCGCGCAACTTTCGCGCTCCACCTGAGCGGTCCGCCCAAAGAACATCCCTGGGGCGAGAAAAGTTTTCTGCTGACCGACCCGGACGGCAACCGGTGGGAGATTGCAGAGTCGCCCTCGGAAGACGGGTTACTGGTCGATCGTTGACCATGCGGTCCGCTGATGTCATCGTCATCGGCGCAGGGCCGGCCGGGTGCGCAGCCGCAATTGTGTTGGCGGAGGCGGGGAGGTCGGTGGTGCTTGTGGATCGACCAGTCGGCGCGCGTCGAGCGCTGGCCGAGTCCATCCCGCCAAGTGCGCGTCGCATCCTGACCGAACTCGGATTGGACGCTGCAGTCGCGTCGGCTGGGTTTCAACCCTGGCGCGGCAACACCGTCTGGTGGGCAGATGCGGCTCCGCGGGTTGAGCAATTCTCGCCAGACGCGGTCGGCTTCCAAGTTGACCGGCATCGCTTCGACTCGATCCTCCGGGACGCAGCTGCCCGGGCGGGCGCCGAGATTGTCTCGGGCACTGTGCGGTCGGCTGCGCCACCTGTGGTCACGATCGACATGGATGGTCGTGACGAAGAAGTCACCGCGCCGTGGATCCTCGATTGCTCAGGGCGGGCAGGCGTCCTGGCCAGGCAGGGCCTGCGGGAGATGGAGACCTCCCATCGGACAGTGGCCCTCGCCGGGATCTGGCGCGCGACGACGCCCTGGCCTGAAGAATGTGACGGCCACACACTGGTGGCCTCTCACGCCGACGGCTGGGCGTGGTCCGTGCCGGTGGCGCGTGATGTTCGCTACGTCACGGTCATGGTTGACCCGGAGCGCAGTCATCTCACGAAGGATGTCCCCGCGCTCGACGTTTATCGCGCCGAGCTGGCGAAGGTCACGCCGTTTGAGGATGTGCCGGCTTCTGCGCACCTCGAAGCGGGTCCCTGGGGCGCCGACGCCTCCCTCTACAGCGCGTCGCGCCACGCGGGTGCCGGATTCCTGCTGGTCGGCGACGCGGCCACATTCATCGATCCACTCTCTTCGTTCGGCGTAAAAAAGGCGCTCACCTCCGGCTGGCTCGCCGCGATCGTGACGACGACGATACTGGACGCGCCGGCGATGGAGGACGCGGCGGTCGCCTTCTTCGAGTCGAGAGAGCGCCATGTGTCGAACGCCTTTCGACGCCAGGCGGCGCGATACGCCGAAGACGCCGGTTCGCGTCATCCCTTCTGGCAGGCGCGCGTAGCCACGGGGCAGGTCGACGGGATGGACGAGGGAGTCGATCCGGCCGCACTTGCCGGGGATCCAGCGGTGGTCTCGGCGCTTCGCGATCTGCAGCAGCGACCCGAACTCAGCGTCAAGCACGGCGACGAGGTTCGGATTATTCGTCGCCCCCTGATTCGCGGACGCCGCCTGGTGATGGAAGACCACGTGGCGGTGCCTGAGTGGCCTGACGGGGTCAGGTACATCCGCAATGTGGACGTGCTGCTTGTGCTCCGACTGGCCCCGGACCACCACGATGTGGGCGAACTGTACGACGCGGTTGTCCGAATTCAGCCAGGCGTTGGTCTGCCGGACTTTCTCGGAGTGCTCGCGACACTGGTGGCACGGGGCGCTCTGCGCCACAAAATGTGATACAAACGGCCACCGCCATATGAAGCGACTGACGCACAAGACACGACTGTTTCCAATCTTTGCTGCCATTTGTGTTCTGGGTCTCGCAGTCGCGTCCCGGCAGCTCGAAGCATCGGGCCAGGCCCAAGCCGCGCCACCCGCGCCGGCCGCTCCCGCCGCTCCCACCGCTAAACCTGCTGAGGACGAAGGCATCCCCATCACCCACGAGAAGACAAAAACCGTGTGTGGGGATTGCCACAAGATCGACGACAAGGGACGCATGTCCCGCATCTCGTACCGCCGCACGACGCCCGAAGGCTGGCAGGAAACGATTCGCCGCATGGTGACGCTCAACAAGGCGGAGATTGAACCAGCCGACGCCCGCGACATCGTCAAATACCTGGCAGATGATCTTGGCCTGGCGCCCGAAGAGGTCAAACCCGCAGCCTTCGAACTGGAGCGCCGGCTGATCGACTACAAGTACACCGCGAACACCGACACTGAAAACGTGTGTGCCAGCTGCCACTCGATGGGACGCGTGTTGCTGCAACGGCGCACATCTATGGAGTGGGACCTCGTGCTCGCGATGCATCGCGGCTGGTATCCCCTTATCGATGGCCAGGTGTTCCGCCGAGGCGGTCCTCCAAGCTCCACTCCCGGTCCCGACGGCCGGCCACCGGACAACCGTCACCCGATGGACAAGGTGCTGGCGCACCTCAAACCGACATTCCCATTCGCCACGCCCGAGTGGACCGCCTGGTCAGCCACCAAACGCAGCGCACGCCTCGACGGCACGTGGCTTCTGAGCGGTCACGAACCTGGTGCCGGACCGATCTTCGGTACCGTGACGATCACCACCGGGGCATCGTCGCCTGACGATGTGACGACGGAGACGACGTTCCGGTATGCGCGAACCGGGCGGACGGTGGTGCGGCAGGGACGCGCGACGGTGTTCACTGGCCATCAGTGGCGCGGCCGCACGACGGTAAAGGGCGATGCGGCGACGACGCTGCGCGAAGTAATGATGGTGGAGCGCGATTGGCAGACGATCAGCGGCCGGTGGTTCACCGGTGACTATGACGAGTTGGGACCTGATGTCACGCTCACCAGGATCGCGAGTGCGCCGGTGGTTGCCGGCCTCGACCGCATCTCGGCGCGACAGGGTGCGTCGGCTCAGTCGGTGCGCATCTTTGGTGCAAACTTTCCGGCCGGCCTGACACCGCGTGATGTGGACTTCGGTCCGGGTGTGACG
>JBKJTD010000313.1:0-24230 GCA_046590915.1 Vicinamibacterales bacterium | reverse complement strand
GTACGTGAAGCCAAGCCCGCGCACATGCGCAGGGTGATAGAGGTTGCGGCCGTCGAAAATGACCGGCTGTTTCATCGCCTTCTTCATCTTCACGAAGTCGGGCTCACGGAATTCGTTCCACTCGGTCACGATCAGCAGCGCGTCAGCGCCGGCGAGCGCACGATACGCATTGGGCGCGAACGCGATCTTTTTGCCGAACAGTTTGCGCGCCACGTCCATCGCCTCCGGGTCATACGCGACCACCGTCGCGCCGCGCGCGATGAGGCCTTCAATGATCGGGATGGCCGGCGCTTCACGCATGTCATCGGTGCGCGGCTTGAACGCGAGGCCCCACACCGCGATGGTCTTGCCGGCCAGCGATTTTGGTTTTCTGCCGAACGTGGCGTCGAGCTTGACCAGCAACCGCTGCTTCTGCGTCTTGTTGACCTGCTCGACCGCCGCAAGTACGCGGAACTTGTATTTTTTGTCGGCCGAGAACTTGACGATGGCCTGCACGTCCTTCGGGAAACAACTGCCGCCGTATCCCACACCAGGAAACAGAAACGCGGAGCCAATCCGCTTGTCAGTGGCCACCGCCTGACGCACCTGATCCACATCGGCGCCAAACAGTTCACAGACGTTGGCGATTTCGTTCATGAACGAAATCCTCGTCGCGAGCATCGCGTTTGCCGCGTACTTGCACAACTCGGCACTTGCACAATCCATCACCATGATGGGCGCGCCGGTCCGCGTGAACGGTCGATACAGCTCTGTCATGATGTCGGCGGCGCGCTGGTCATTGGAGCCAATCACCACACGGTCGGGCTTGAGGAAGTCCTCGACCGCCGCACCCTGCTTGAGAAACTCGGGATTGGACACCACCGAAAACGGATGCGTCGTTTCGCGACGGATGACGTCGCGCACCTTTTCAGAAGTGCCGACCGGCACGGTGCTCTTGTCAACGATGACCTTGTAGCCGTTCATCGCCTTTGCAATTTCCTTCGCGGCACCGAGCACGTGCTGCAGGTCGGCCGATCCGTCCTCCCCCATCGGCGTACCGACGGCGATGAAGATCACATCGGCTTTCTTGACCGACGTCGCAAGATCCTTGGTGAACGAGAGGCGCTTTTCTGCGAAGTTGCGTTTGACGAGTTCTTCCAGACCTGGCTCAAAAATCGGGATTTTCCCACGGCGTAACGACCGCACCTTGGCATCGTCTTTATCCACGCAGATGACCTGATTGCCGGTCTCCGCAAAACACGCGCCGACGACCAACCCGACGTACCCTGTGCCCACCACCGCAATTCGCATGATCACTCCAACGCCCGCGCCCGAAACCTCAGACGGTACCACGGCCCTTCGAATACAGTCAACCAATTGACAGGGAAGGAGTTATGGCCAATCGTGTCCCGTGCGGATTCTCCTCGATTACCGACCGGCGCTGCGGCAGCGCACCGGTGTGGGTGAATACGTGTATCAACTGGCCGGGGCACTGCTCGCCGACCAGTCGACGCCGCCCGACGAGTTGACGTTGTTCTCGTCCTCCTGGCGGGATCGGGTCAATGCCGATGCGTTCTCTGGAGCGCGGATTGCCGATCGACGGGTCCCGGTACGGGTGCTCAACTACGCGTGGCATCGGTGGGCGTGGCCCACGGTCGAGAGGCTCACGGGCGACACCTACGACGTCGTCCATGCGGCCCATCCCATACGGCTGCCAAGCCGCAGCGCGGCGCAGGTGGTGACGGTGCACGACCTCGACTTTCTCAGGCATCCAGAACGCACGCGCGCGGAGATTCGGCGTGACTATCCCGCACTGGCGCCAGAGCACATCCGCGCGGCGGACGCGGTCATCGCGGTGTCGGCGTCGACGGCGTCCGACATTGAATCGCTGACTGGACGTCCCGCGTCAACCGTGACCATTGCGCCGCTGGGACGACCCGATTGGCCGAGACGGCTTGAAGAACCAGCCGACGGGGTGCTCCTGTTTTTCGGCACGCTGGAGCCGCGGAAAAATGTCAGCGGATTGCTTGACGCCTACGCGCACCTGCTCGCGACGCGAACTGCCGCAGGGCTCGCGACGCCAACGTTGGTGTTGGCGGGTGCGCACGGCGCGGGCGCTGACGCCCTCATCACGCGCGCGAACGACGACGAGTTGCGGGGCCACGTCGAGGTGACCGGCTACGTGGATCCTGATGGGCGGCCGGCGATCTACCGTCGTGCCCTCGCGCTCGTGATGCCGTCTCACACCGAAGGCTTCGGACTGCCGGCTCTGGAGGCGATGACGATGGGTATTCCAGTCGTGGCCGCGTCGCGCGGCGCGCTGCCCGAGGTGCTGGGCGGAGCGGGCGTCGTGTGCGACGCGTCCAACCCGATCGCGCTCAGTCACGCGCTTGCGTCCGTGATCGACTCCCCTTCGCAGCGCGATCGGATGCGGGAGGCGGGATGGCGACGCGCGATGGATTTCTCCTGGGCGCACACCGCCACACGCACGCGCGAGGCGTGGGACCAGGCCGTGAGTGCCGCGAAGGGGCGACGCCGTGGCTGAGTCACTCTCCATCGGCATCGACGCCCGCGAACTGGCTGGGCAGGCCACCGGCGTCGGCCGGTACCTCGCGGGGCTCCTGCGGCAATGGGCCGCCGAGGGGTGCGCTCACCGATGGCATCTCTTTCTCCACGCGCCGCCTCCTGCATGGATCACGTCGCTGCCACTCAACCTCACCATGCACCTCCTGCCGGCTGCCGTACCCGGCACGTGGTGGGAACAGACCGCGCTGCCCGCAGCCGCGAAGCGCACGGGAGTGGACGTCTTACTGTCTCCGGCCTACACCGCGCCGCTGCGCTCGCCCTGCCCCACGGTCCTCATCGTGCACGACGTCTCGTTTTTTGCGCGGCCACAGGGCTTTCGGTGGCGGGAGGGCCTGCGTCGCCGATGGCTCACTCACGCGAGCGCGCGGCGGGCCGCGGCTGTGGTGACGGTGTCGGAGTTTTCGGCGCGCGAAATTGCGCGATGGCTGGCCGTGCCGCTGAGCGCGATCACCCTGGCGCCCCAGGGCGCGCCTGCGTGGCGCGGCGATGCTCCGGCTCGGGAACGTGACCCGCTCGTGTTGTCGGTTGGCACCCTCTTCACCCGGCGGCACATCCCCGAGTTGCTTGAAGCGTTTGCCGCGGTGGTCCCGGCGGTGCCCGGCGCGCGACTCGTGCTCGTCGGCGGCAACCAGACCCAGCCTCCCATCGACCCGATCGCCATCGCCACGCGGCTGGCCGTCGCAGACCGCGTGACCTGGCACACCTACGTCAGTGACGATGAGCTGGACGCGCTCTACGCCCGCGCGCGCGCCTTCGCGTTTCTCTCCGACTACGAGGGATACGCGATGACACCGATGGAAGCAGCGGCCCACGGCGTGCCGTCGGTCCTGCTCGATACCGAGGTGGCCCGCGAGGTCTACGCCGATGGCGCACTTCGCGTGCCGTTACAGACAGAAGCGGTCGCCGCTGCTCTCACGACATTGCTGACCGACGACACCGCACACGCGCGCATCGTTGAGGCTGCGCGCGAGCGCATGGCTGCGTTTACGTGGGGCCGCACCGCACGGGTCATTCTGGATGCGCTGGAGGCGGCGGCTGCCGGCAGGGCCACCGCATGACCGCCGCGCTCGACATCCTCATTGTGAACTTCAACACGGCTGCAGATTTGCGGCGCTGCCTCACGTCATTGCGGGAGGCTCCGCCACAACGCCCACATCACATCTGCGTGCTGGATAACGCGTCCACTGACGGCAGTCAGGCGATGGTGCGCGCGGAGTTTCCGGACGTCGCGCTCGTGGCCCTGGACCAGAACGTCGGTTTTGCCGCCGCGAACAATGTGGGCATCCGGCGCACCAGCGCACCCCTCATCCTGCTGCTGAACTCCGATACGGTGGTACCGAAGGGCGCGCTGGATGCACTGGTCGCGCGTCTCGAGTCGACGGGCGCGGCCGCCGCAGGCCCGCGGCTGGTCGATGGCCAGGGACACCCGGAGGTCTCGTGGGGACCGATGCTCAGTCCCCTCGGAGAAGCCTGGCAGGCATGGCGGGTCAGGCAGGCGGCGTCGCCATCCCCCTCAGCATGCGCTCGTGTCGCCCGCTGGACCACGATTGAACGTGACGTGGACTGGGTCACGGGCGCCTGCCTGCTGGTGCGCCGGGACGCGGCAACCGCCGCCGGCCTGCTCGACGAGCGCTACTTCATGTACGAAGAGGACGTGGACTTCTGCGCAGCCCTCCGCGCCAGAGGCGGGCGGGTGCTCTTTGCCCCCTCAGCGGAGGTGGTGCACCTGCGCGGCCGGTCCTTCGCTGCCACAGGAGCCTCGGCCTCCCCGCTGTACGACCGCAGCCACCTCGCGTTCTACGACAAACACGCGCCCCAGTGGGCGCCGGTGCTCCGGCTGTGGCTTGCAATTCGCGGTCGGCGCGTTCCCACAACACGATAAAATCCCGAGGTGCCAGCCCGGATCGCCATCGACGCCAGAAAACTGCACGACTTTGGCATTGGCACGTATGTCCGCAACCTGCTCCGCGAGTTTTCCCGACTCCCCACCGGCGACACCTATGTGCTCATCTGCCACCCGGATGATGTCGGGTTCGTGCGCGAATTGGGACCGCAATTCGAGCCGTGGCCGAACGCCTCCGCCAACTATTCGATTCGCGAGCAGCTGACCGTCCCGCTTGATCTGCGCCGGGCGCGCGTGGACCTGTTTCACGCGCCTCACTACGTCGTGTCCCCACTCATTGGCTGTCCGATCGTAGTGACCATTCACGACTGCATCCACCTGCGCTTTCCGCAATATCTGCCCAACCGGATGGCGCATCTGTATGCGCGAACGTTCATGTCGATTGCCGCGCACCGCGCAAAACGGATCATCACGGTCTCGCAGGCGTCCAAGGAGGACATTCAGCACTACCTGCACGCGCCGGCGGCGAAGATCGAAGTGATCCACAACGGACTGGATGCGCGCTACCTGCTGCCCCCCGACGAGGCGAGTGTCGCGAACGTGCGCGAGCGATTCATTCTGAATGCACCGTTCATCCTGTACGCCGGCAACATCAAACCGCACAAAAACGTCGAGCGCCTGATCGATGCATTCGCCATGCTGCGCGAGGATGGTCATCACGACCTCAAGCTGCTGATCATCGGCGACGAATTGTCAAAGTATCCTGGCATCCGGCGGCTCGTGCACCGGCACCATCTGCACGCCCACGTGCGCTTCCTGGGCTTTGTGCCCGATGCCACGCTGGCAGCGCTCTACCGGTTGGCATCCATCTTCGTGTTTCCCTCCCTTTTTGAGGGATTCGGCTTCCCTCCCCTGGAGGCCATGGCCAGCGGCACTCCGGTCGTCACCTCCAACGTCTCATCGCTGCCCGAGGTCGTGGGTGACGCCGCGCTGCTGGTGGATCCACTCAACCCTTCAGCCATTGCCGGCGCGATGGCACGAGTGCTCAGCGAAACGACCCTGCGTCGAGACATGATCGCCCGTGGCCATGCACGTGCCCGGACGTTTTCGTGGACTGAGGCCGCCGCCCGCACACGAGAGGTGTATCACTCGGTGCTCAATGCGTGACGTGCTCGCCGGCAAACGTGTGGTGCTGGTGCACGACTGGCTGACAGGCATGCGCGGCGGCGAGAAGGTGCTCGAGTCGCTGTGCCGCCTGCTGCCGGATGCGGATCTATTGACGCTCGTGCACAAAGCCGACTCTGTGTCGGCCACGATCCAATCGCGACGTATCCGCACCTCGTGGATTCAGCACCTCCCGCTGCCGACACGGCTCTACCGCCACTACCTTCCGCTGTTTCCCATGGCGGTCGAACAGTTTGATCTTGATGACGTGGACGTCGTGATTTCGACCAGTCACTGCGCCGTCAAAGCCGTGATCCCGACGGGACGCGCCGTGCATATCTGTTACAGCCATTCGCCGATGCGGTACGCATGGGACCAGTTCGAGTCCTACTTCGGGGCGCAACGGCTCGGCCGCTGGGGACAGGCGGCCGCGCGCCAGGTGCTGGCGCCGATCGCCCGCTGGGATCGCGACACGGCGCCACGCGTGGATCGGTTCCTGGCCAACTCCGCGCACGTTGCGGGGCGGATTGCCCGGTACTATAATCGTCAGGCCACGGTGCTCCACCCTCCGGTGGACACGGGGTTTTTCACTCCTGGTGCGGATGGTCCAGGCAGGTACTTCCTGGTCGTGTCCGCACTCGTGCCGTACAAACGCATCGACACGGCGATTGACGCCGCGGCCTTGCTGGGAGCTCCATTGAAGATCATCGGAACCGGTCCCGACGCTGAGCGCCTGCACGCCCTCGCAGGGCCCGATGTCGAGTTTCTCGGCCACGTCGACGACCTCACCCTCAGAACGCTCTATCGCGGGGCGCGCGCCGTCCTGTTGCCCGGTGAGGAGGATTTCGGCATCGCCCCCGTTGAAGCGCAGGCCTGCGGCCGGCCGGTGGTCGCCCTCGGCCGCGGAGGCGCGCTCGAAACCATCGAACACGGCGTCTCCGGATTTCTGGTCGACGATGAGAGTCCAGAGGCGTTTGCCGACGCCATGGCGCGCGTCGAGACGTTGCCGCTGACGGCCGCGCAGTGGCAGGCACGGGCCGCCGCCTTCAGCATCGAACAATTCGAAGCCGCGTTCACCGCGCGCGTCGCGGAAACGATGGCGGGTGGCGGCGAGTGGTAAAACGTTTCAGCCGGCTGTTTGTCCTTCTCCACATTCTGGGTGACATTGGCTGTGCGGCGGTCGCGTTTGTCATTGCGTACCTGATCCGGTTCGAGACCGGACTCCTGGACATTCCCAAGGGTCAGCCGCCGCTCGATCAGTACCTCGCCGTGCTGCCGTTTGTGGCGCTGACGGTGCCGGTCGCCTTCCACGTACAGCGGCTCTATCGCTTCCGCCGGGGACGCACCCGCCTCGATGACTTCTTCGCCGTGCTCGTCGGCACCCTGCTCACCGTGCTGGTTGCCGTCGCCGGCACGTTGTACGTGCAGACCTATTACCTGCCCAACACGCTCAAAGACCAGGGGTACCTCGAAGTCTCGCAGGCCGTCTGGGTGATCTTCCTCGCAGTCAACGTGTTGCTGGCTTTCACGATGCGCGAGGTCGTGCGCACCCAGCTGCGCAAGCGCTGGCGTGCCGGCATCGGCCTCCGTCGGGTGCTCATCGTCGGCGCCGGCGATCTCGGCCGCCTGGTCGCGGATCGCATTCTCGAGCACGGCGAGTTGGGGTTCCGGCTGGTCGGATTCATCGACGACCGGTTCGCCACCACCGATGCCATCGGATATCGAGGGTTGCCGATCCTTGGAGCGCTCCCGGACGCACCGGACGTCTGCAGCCGCGAACAGATCGACGAGCTGTACATCGCGTTGCCGCTTGATGAACACGTCAAGATGCTCAGCGTCGTTGAATTTGCCAGCCGGGAAGTGATCGAGGTCCACGTCGTGCCCGACCTGCTCCAGTTCATCGCGCTGCGGTCGCGTCTGGAAGATCTCGACGGGCTGCCGATCATCTCGATCAACGACGTGCCACTGCGCGGCTTCAACAGCCTGGTCAAACGCGCGGTCGACGTCGCGTTTTCATCACTCGTGTTGTTGACCGGCGCGATTCCGGCGCTCATCATCGCCGGACTCATCAAACGCAGTTCCCAGGGCCCCGTGTTTTACACGCAGGAGCGCATGGGGCTCGACGGCAAATCCTTCACCGTGTACAAATTCCGGTCGATGCCCATCGATGCCGAAGAAGTCACGGGTCCCATCTGGGCGCGTGATGACGACCCCAGGGCGACGCGGATTGGACGATGGCTGCGCAAGACCGACGTGGATGAGCTGCCCCAGTTCTGGAACGTGCTGGCGGGCGACATGTCGATCGTGGGGCCACGGCCGGAGCGGCCGTTTTTTGTCGAACAGTTCAAGCACCAGATTCCGCAGTACATGCTGCGACACAAGGTCAAGGCCGGCATCACCGGTTGGGCGCAGATCAACGGGTGGCGCGGCAACACGTCACTGGAAAAGCGGATCGAGTACGACCTGTATTACATCGAGAACTGGTCGATCGCGCTTGATCTCAAGATCATGTGGCTGACGGTGATGCGGGGGTTGCATCGCGCGGCCATGGAAGGCGGAAACTGACGTGAGAGTGGTCATCACCGGCGCGGCCGGCTTCATCGGCTCGCACCTGACAGAGGAGCTGCTCGATCGCGGCCACAGCGTGGTCGGCATCGACAACCTACTGACCGGCGACCTCGCCAATCTCGCGCACCTGCGGGATCGTGATTTGCAGTTCATCCGTCACGATGTCACCCACTTCATCGACGTCTCCGGTCCGGTCGATCTCGTGCTGCACTGGGCCAGCCCCGCCAGTCCGATCGATTACCTCGAGCTGCCGATCCCGACGCTCAAGGTCGGCGCCCTGGGCACCCACAACGCCCTTGGTCTGGCCAAGGCCAAAGGCGCGCGGTTTGTCATCGCTTCCACGTCCGAGGTCTATGGCGATCCCCTCGAGCATCCCCAGAAGGAAACGTACTGGGGTAACGTCAATCCCATCGGACCGCGTGGCGTGTACGACGAAGCCAAACGCTTCGCTGAGGCGATCACGATGGCGTATCACCGCTATCACGGGCTCGATACGAAGATCATCCGCATCTTCAATACCTATGGCCCCCGGATGCGGATCAATGACGGCCGCGCGGTCCCGACCTTCATCGCGCAGGCCCTGCGCGACGAAGATGTCACCATCTTCGGCAGCGGCGATCAGACGCGCTCGTTCTGCTACATCACCGATCTGGTGGACGGCATCCTGCGGCTGGCCGCCTCAGACACGAACGACCCGGTCAACGTCGGCAATCCGCACGAAATGTCGATTGAAGAGATCGCGAAGACGATCATCCGCATGACCGATTCGAAGAGTCAGATCGTATTCAAGCCCCTGCCGACCGACGATCCCAAAGTTCGTCGCCCCGACATCACGCGCGCCAGGAGCCTCCTCGGCTGGGGGCCGAAGGTGCCGCTCGATCAGGGTCTGACGACGACGATTGAGTACTTTCGATCGAAGGTCAAAGGGTAAAGGTCGGGACGGAGGAGATCCACGCCGAAGTGCGGCCACTGCGCCGCTGTCGATGGCGCAGTGGATGACATGACCGACGCGATCAACACCGCAGTCAGAGCACGCGGCATGTCGGTCAGACAATAACGCAGAACGGTCGTCAGCCCCCGGCGGGATCCGCGCGCATCATCCGGCGGAAATAGTCAGCAGCCGACAACAGAACAATGACGGCGGAGGCATAGATCAGCGCATCGAGGAGGCGTTGGTCGAGCGAGCGGACATTCGCGTACAGGATGGCCACACACGTCACGAGAAACGTGGCAGTGGCCAGTTTGCCCAGCGGGGATGGGTTGAACGTCCTGGGGGCCACGGCGAGGTTGACGACCGCCACGGTGAGCACAATGGCCACGTCGCGGCTGATCACGAGCACGGTGAGCCACAGTGGGAGCCGGTGGGAGAGGCCAAAGCCGGGCAACGTCAGGATCACGAATGCCGTCAGCAGCAGCAACTTGTCGGCCATCGGATCGAGCCAGGCGCCCAGTGTCGTTTGCTGATTGGTCCAGCGCGCGATCAGACCGTCGAGCAGGTCGGTGATGCCGGCAACAACAAAGGTGAAGAGCGCCCATCCGGGGTACCCGTACAACATGCAGAGGGCAAACACCGGTATCAGCGCCATGCGGGAGAGGGTGAGGATGTTCGCGGGCGTGAACATCTCGGAGGTCATTGCCGGGCTCCACCCACAATCTGCTCGAGTCGCGCCAGCGCCGCAATCGCCTCTGCGCCGCTGGCGGCGCGGCCCGGCTGGAAGCGGCCGTCTTCAGTGGCACTCATCGCGCCGCTGGCCACCGCGGCCGCGATGGCTGACGAGGCCAGATGGGTGCGCGGCACGTCGGCCAGGGTCGGCCTGGCGGCCCGCCAGCGCGCCACATCCGCCGTGCGGTGGGCCCCCAGCACCTGAATCGCCCGCCACACAATTTGCGCAAGGTCGGCCCGTCGCACCGGACTGCCCGGCTGGAACGTGTGGTTGGGCATGGCGTCCATCAACCCGGCGCGGGTGATCGGCAGAATCCATTGTGCCGCCCAGTGTGTGCGCACGTCGGTCAACACGACGGTGACCCGGCGGGGCGCGCGTTCAATGGCCGATTGCAGTCGCATACCGAACAGCGCGGCCAACTGGCCACGGGTGATGGCCTGCGACGACGGAATGGAGCGATATTCTGCGGGCAACTCGTCGAAGTCGGCGCGACTGTTGAGCGTCGTCACGCGTTGCCGCCACTCGGTTCGGGGCTCGAGCGACACCGCACGCGCATAGGCGGCCGCCGCCTCACGCAGCCGGCCATGGGCGTCAAGAATGTCGCCGAGCACGGCGTACGCTTCGGCGTCGCCCGGATCGACTTTGACGGCCTCGCGGGCGTGCAGCTCCGCCGCATCAAACGCGCCGCGGGCCCCTTCCACGCGGGCCAGTTCGCGGAGCACGACCGCACTATCGGGCGACATGATACGCGCGCGATCAAGCGACGCCTTGGCGTCGTCGAGACGTCCGGCCTCTCGGGCGGTTGCCGCGGCAGTCAACTCCGCCTGCACGGCGCGAAGCCGTAACACGTCGAGCCGCCCGCGCAGAGTGTCATGCGCGTCACCTGCAGGCTCGACCTTCACCCACAGCTCGAGCGTGCGAATCGCGGCCAGATCATCTTTGAGTGACAGCGACGTCTCCACACGACCGCTCAGTGCGGGAATGTAGGTCTTGTCCTGCGCGAGGGCCGCATCAAACCACTTTGCGGCGTCGCCCCACTTTTCCTCCTGGAACGCGACGTAGCCCATGCCGGTCTGCGACGGGAAAAATCCCGGCTGCAAGGCCAGGGCGGCCGAGTACTCGCGAGTGGCTCCACGAAGATCGCCTGACTGGAACCGGCGCCAGCCGGCCGAGTGACGCGCTTCGAGTTCCGGCGTCACCACCACGCCGGCGGGAATTTCCAGGCCGGCGACATCGGCATACCGCGGTGCGGCCGGCATCACCGGCGCCGAGGGTCTGGCGCAGGCAGCCGCGCCTGCCAACAGCACGAGCATCCACGCCATCGGACGTCTCATGCCGACGGCCTCATCCGGCCCGTGCGCTCGAGCCACTGCCGAGGCACCTCGGCTTCAACGGTGACCTGATCCCCGACCGATACCTGACTGGTCACGCGACCGTGACGATGCACGTCGGCGAGGAACTGACGATCGCGATTGCTGGTGTAATCGAGCTCGAACACGGCCTGTTCGGTCTCCATGGCCAGCCGGGACGTCACCAGGTCCAGCAGTTCCCCAATACCCTGCTTCCGTGTCGCCGAGACACACACGGCGTTGGCAGACGCGGCTAACCGATCCCTATCGCGCACATCGAGCCGATCGCACTTGTTAAAGACCTCGAGCATGGGGACGTGACTCGCTCCGATCTCCGCAAGCACGTCGCGTACGGCCTTGTCCCTGCGCTCGCGGTCGTCGGCTGACGCGTCGACCACATGCAGCAGCAGATCGGCATCGATCACTTCTTCGAGCGTGGCGCGGAACGCCGCCACCAGCGAGTGCGGCAGCCGATCGATGAAGCCGACGGTGTCGGCGATCATGATGTGCCGCGCGTCGGGAAGCCGCATGCGGCGAACGAGCGGGTCGAGTGTGACGAACAGCGCGTCTGACACGACGGCGTCATCCCCCGTGAGCACGTTGAACAGCGTGGTTTTGCCGGCGTTGGTGTAGCCCACGAGCGCCACCGTCGGCACATCGCCTCGTTTGCGGCGCGTGCGCAGATAGCCGCGCCGGCCGCTGACTTCGGCGATATCGCTCTTGAGCACCGAGATGCGATGACGGATGCGGCGGCGATCGGTTTCGAGTTTTGTCTCGCCAGGGCCGCGGGTGCCGATCCCGCCACCCAGACGCGAGAGCGCTTCGCTCGACCCCACCAGGCGCGGCAACATGTATTGCAGTTGCGCGAGCTCGACCTGCAATTTGCCCTCACGCGTCCGCGCGCGCATCGCGAAAATATCGAGAATCAGTTCGGTGCGGTCGATCACGCGCCGCCCAAAGACCCGCTCGAGGTTGCGCGCCTGCGCGGGTGACAACGTGTGATCAATCACCACCACATCCACCTCGGCCTGGCGGCACGCCTCGGCAATCTCTTCGGCTTTGCCTTTGCCAAACACGGTGGCCGGATCGGGTGTCGGACGTTCCTGCATGGCGCGGAGCACGACCTCTGCGCCGGCTGCCGTCACCAGACCCGCCAATTCGTCCAGCGCGGTTTCAGGATCGCCGGCTCGGTTGGCCCGGGTAATCAGGGTGAGCAGCGCCGCACGCTCGACGTGAGGCTTTCGCGTCGTGCGACGGCGAACAGTCATGGATGAATCGAGTCTAACACGCGCTCCCAGGGCACTGCGCCCTCTCGGAGACACACCGGCTGGGCCCCACGCACGTCAACCAGCGTGGACGGCGCGCCGCCCGTCGTGGCGCCGCCATCGACCACAAACACCCGCGGGTCCGCGCCGAGCTCTCGCAGGTCGGCCGCGGTGACCGCCGGCGGTTCGCCAGAGCGATTGGCGCTGGTGGCCGCGATGACTCCGCCAAAGGCCTCGGCAAGGCAGCGCGCGACGCGGTGATCGGGCACACGAATGGCCACCGTCCGATGTCCCCCGTGCACCTCCGCCGGCAACCACACCGGCGCATCACGCACGACTGAGAGAGGTCCGGGCCAGAAGGCGGCGGCCAATACCGCCTCGCGCGCCGTCAGCGCGCCTGTCGCCGCGACGACCTGGGCGGTGGAGGCCGCGATGAGGGGCAGCGCGGCGCGCGCCGATCGTCCCTTCACCTCAAACAAACGCCGTACGGCCGCGACGTCCCGCACGTTCACCGCCAAGCCGTACACGGTGTCGGTTGGAAACGCCACAATCCCGCCCCCCGTCAGCCACGCCGCCGCTGCCTGAAGGTCGTCAGCCGTACATGTCTGCGGGTCCACCCGCACGTGTCGCACTTCCGTCACCGCATCCTCCACCCAATCACCCACACCACCACTGCCAGTCCCAGCGCATCCGCGACAAATACGCCACGCATGGTCACCGCTCCAAGAAGCCCGGATACCACGGGGCTCAATGCCAGCCCGGAGAGCGACGCGGTGGTGAGGTACCCGAATGCCACGCCACGCGACGCCGCCGGCACCTGCTGCCCTGCAATCGTATACATCGTGGTGAACGCCACGCCAAGGCCGGCCCCAAACGGTGCAGCGGCTGCCACAAGCCAGGTCGCCGACGGCCCGAGACTGAACACCACAGACGACACCCCGGCCAATCCGGCTCCGGCCATGATGAGCCACCGCCCCGTCACGCGCTGCAACAACCAGTTGCATAACTGGTTGCCGACCGCACCCGAACCGGCGGCAACCGTGAACACCAAACCGGCGAGTACAGGCACTTGATCGGGCGCCACGCCCACTTCGCGCAAGTAGAGCGGCAACACCGGGCCAAAACTGCGGTCCACCATCTGAAGCGCGAAGATGGTTCCCAGAAACACCATGAAATGCGGAACGGTGAGCAGATCTCGGAACGTGACCACCGTTCGCGGTGGATCCTCGCGCCGGGCCCGGCGCTCATGCCCTTCCCGGTAGCCGACGATCACGAGCAGGAACGCGCCCAAAAACATCACGGCCGCAGCCAGAAACGCCATGCGCAGCCCGACCATCTGGGCCAGCGCACCACCAATCACCGGCCCTAGCGCTGGTCCGAGCCGCTGCGCTGTTTGCACCCACCCAATCGCGCGCGCCATCTGCGCCTCCGGCGCCGACTCCGCGGCCATCGTCAGCGCCAGCATCCCGTAACCGGCAAAAAATCCCTGCACACCACGCAGCGCCACGACATGCCACGCTTCGGTGACAAACGCCATGGCCGCCATGATGACGACGAAACTGAAGAGCGACCGGGCGACCATCAGCTTTCTGCCGTACCGTTCGGCCACCCGCGCCCACACCGGCGCCATCAGCGCCGTGACCGCTGGCGTGATACCCAGACCGAGCCCGGCCCAGATGGCAATGGCCCCGGTGCCGCGCACACCCAGTTCTTCGAGATACAGCGGGAGGAAGGGCATCACCAGCGTGAACCCGGTGAACCCGATAAACGTCGCCACGGTGACAGCGGCGAGATTCCGCCGCCAGTCTGGTGCGCCGTCGATCGCCATCAAACGTGACGGATTCTAGAAACGAATCCGGAGGTCATCACCACGCTCGGTCACGTGGATCGTATCGATGAACCGGATCTGATGCGGCTCGGTTTGCATGACAATCGAGCTGGTACGCGTGCCGTGGCCGAAGAACCGCACGCCCTTCATCAGAGCGCCGTCGGTGACACCCGTCGCGGCAAACGTGATGTTCTGACCGGCGGCCAGTTCCTCCGCGGAGTAGATGCGGCGGAAGTCCTCGATACCCATCTTGCGGCACCGTTCTTCGTCTTCCGGTTTCTGGATGACCAGCCGCGCGAGGATTTCGCCACCCAGGCAGCGCATGGCCGCAGCGGTCAACACGCCTTCGGGCGCACCGCCCGTGCCCATGACCGCGTGATAGCCGGAACCATCAACGGCCGCCGCAATACTGGCGGACAGGTCACCGTCGCCAATCAATTTGATCCGGGCGCCTGCGGCACGGATGTCGTTGATGAGTTTTTCGTGCCGCGGACGATCGAGCACGATGATCACGAGGTCATCCACGTCGCGGTCAAGCGCCTTGGCAATCGACTTGAGATTCTCTTTGGTCGAGCGGTCGAGGCTCACCGCGTGTTTGGCGCGGGGACCGACGACGAGTTTCTCCATGTAGAGGTCGGGCGCGTGCAGCATGCCGCCCTTGGTGGCCGCCGCGAGCACGGCAATGGCATCGTTGGTCCCCAGCGCGCACAAGTTCGTGCCTTCGAGGGGGTCCACCGCGATGTCCACCTCCGGCAGGCCCTTCACGCCGGCGGCACCCTGCCCGACTTTTTCACCAATGAACAGCATCGGCGCCTCGTCGCGTTCGCCTTCGCCGATCACAATCGTGCCGTCGATGGGCACCGAGTCCAGCGTCTTGCGCATCGCCTCGACGGCGGCGCGATCGGAACCGTGGCGGTCCCCCTGGCCCATCGTGTGGGCGCAGGCGATGGCAGCCTGTTCGGCGACGCGGAGCAGTTCAAGCGAGAGGTCAGTAGCCATGGCCTACAGAATACCCCGACTACCCCGGCGTTACGCCCGGCGTACGGTGGCAGGGGTGCCGACTCTGGCACCCAGGGCCTCGGCGGCACTGGCGGCATGGGTGGCAAACTCCAGATGGTCCGTACTGCCATACAGCGCGCAGACCTCGCCGGGAGCAATGTCTGAAAAGGTGGAGACAAATCGCGCGACCGTCTGCCCCCCAATGTCGATGGCCAGCGGCTCTCCGCCGGGCGACAGGCGTTCGCAGAGGCGGCGGTCAATATTGGTGACGACGTTGCCGAAGCGATCGACCCGCACGACAGTTCCCGCGATCACGCCCTGCTCAAACGTGGGCTGCGGCAGGGCAATCTGCACGTAGTCGGCCACGGGGCGTCCCAGCGCCGGCAACTGGATACCCTTGGCGAGCCAGGCGCCTGCCGGCGCAAACCGATCACGACCTTCAAACGTGCGGCTGACGGTTGGCCGCGCGTAGCGACGCTCGGTCAGTTCCACGACTTTTTTGGGTGGCGCTTCCTGAAACACGGAGGTCAACACGCCGTTGTCAGGCGCGACAAACTTCCAGTCGCCGCAGTCTGCCGCAATCCCCCGCCGCGCCGAGCCCACACCAGGATCCACCACCACAACGAAGATGGTTCCCGGGGGAAAGTATTTGTAGGTGGCGGCCAGCTCCAGCGAGGCAAACGGGATGTCGTGTGCGGGCAGGTCGTGCGACACGTCCACAAGCACGGCATCGGGGCAGATCGACAACACGACCCCCTTCATCACGCCGGCGTAGTGGTCGCGCGTACCGAAGTCACTGAGGAACGCGACGATGGGCTTGGTCATGTCTGCGACGATATCGCAGATCGGGCTACAGACGCCGGAACAGCGTCTCGCGGGTGCTGCTTTTGAGGAGCACGGATTCGGCGACGCTCAACCCTTCGAACATCCTGGTGATGTCGCGGGTCAGCAACACCGTGCGTGTGACCGGCGTCGCAGGGCTGTGCTGCAGGCGGAAGCGGTCCTCTTTTTCGATGATGTAGCGCGTGTAGTGCGTGAGTTTAATGGGTGTCGTGCCGAAAAACCCGTACACGGCACCACCGGGCTTGAGCAGGCGCGCAAGTTCACCTGCGAGCAACTTGCCGGCCTTCGCGTCAATGAAGTCGAACAGGTCCCAGCAGAGGATGCCGTCAAACATGTCCCCCGCGTGTGTGAGGCGCGCCAGAAACGCGTCGGCCACAAAGGTTTTGTTCCCGGCGCGCGCCGCGGCTTCGAGATCGAGATAGAGATTCTCGATGTAGAGCTTGCAGGCGAGGCGTTCACCCAGAAACTCCACGTTGCTTCCGACCACCGGGCCCAGATCAAGAACAACAGGACGTTCCTGCTGGGCCACGGCGGTCAGAAAACGTGGAAACACCTTCGAGGTGGTTGTGACCTCGTCGAGTGCTGCCGGAGACGGCGCCGCAGGCGCCGGTGCGGGTTTTTGACTCCAGGAGAAAACGGCCACGGGCGCGCCGCGTCTCCTACCGGACCGTCGCTGGTTCAGGCGTCACGGCCGCCGGCTTCACATCACCCGGTTTGCTCTCACCAAATTTGCCCTCTCCCAATTTGACACCTGCCTTCTGCATGTCGATGGAGCCACGGAAATGTGCGCCCTCGGAAATGGCCACCCGAGGGGCGACGACATCTCCGTCCATGGATCCCGATTCGCGCAGGTCCACTTTTTCGGTAGCCGTGATGTTGCCGTGCACTTCGCCCTGCACGATGACGGACTTGGCAAACACCTGCGCCTTGATCTTGGCATTGGGCCCGATGGTCAGCACGTTCTGCCGCAGTTCGATTTTGCCCTCAACGGTGCCCTCGATCGTGAGATCTTCGGACCCGCTCAGTTCCCCTTTGATGACAACACTTTTTCCGATGTTCACCATGTCCCTCTCAATTGTCGGACGACTTGCACTAGGTTCCGGCGCGCTCGGAGGCGGAGCGCCGGGGGCTGTCGCTGAAGGTGGCCGAACGGCCTCGTCTCGCTTCCACATGTCTTGAACCTCCACCACACTGACCGCTGGTTTTTGAGATGGGGAGTCAGGTTTCCGGCAGTATAACGCGGCAGTGCTACGATGAGACGACGCCGTGCGTATTTATCTCGATTACAACGCCACTGCGCCCGTGGCACCGGGTGTGGTCGATGCTGTGTGCCGGGTCCTGTGCGACGAACCGGGCAACCCGTCATCGATTCACGCGTTCGGGCAGCGCGCCAAAGCGCGGCTCGATGAGACACGCCACGCCGTGGCCGCCCTCATCGGCGCGCCTGCGTCAGAGATCGCGCTCACCGGCGGTGGGACCGAAGCCATCAACCTTGCGCTGCGAGGCATCGCTGAGGCGACGGAAGGCGCGGGGCGCCGACACCTGATCGCGTCCGCCATCGAACACGAAGCCGTGCTTGTCACGCTCAGGGCGCTCGAACGTCGCGGCTGGCGTGTGACATTGTTGCCCGTTGACCGCTCGGGTCTGGTTTCCCCTGCCGCGCTTGAGGGCCTGCTCGATGAGGACACCGCGCTGGTGTCGGTCATGCACGCGAACAACGAGATCGGCACGATCCAGCCCATTGCGGAACTCGCCGCGCTCGCCCGTGCCAAAGGCGCGCTCTTTCATACCGACGCCGTGCAGAGCGTCGGGAAAATTCCCGTCGACGTCACCGCGCTGGGTGTGGATCTGTTGTCACTGTCTGGCCACAAGTTCGGCGCGCCCAAAGGTGTGGGCGCTCTGTGGGTGCGACGCGGGGTGCGCGTGACCTCGCAGCTCACCGGTGGTCGCCAGGAACGCAGTCGGCGCGCCGGCACCGAAAACACTGCAGGCCTCGCGGGTCTCGCTGTCGCCGCGCGATACGCGAAGGACACGATGGCCGAGTCGGTATCGCGCATCGCGGGCCTGCGAGACGAGCTTGAGTCTGTCATTCTGGGCAACGTGTCAGGCACGGCGGTCAATGGCCACCCGACCACGCGTGTCCCCAACACCAGCAACATCAGCTTCGACGGCATCGAAGCCGAGTCATTGCTGATTGCGCTCGACCTTGAAGGCGTCGCCATTTCAACGGGATCGGCGTGTTCATCGGGCACCCTTGAGCCCTCTCACGTCCTCCAGGCGATGGGCCTTCCCTCGCCTCGCACGCGCAACTCCCTTCGCTTCAGTCTCGGCCCAGCCACCACCGCGGAAGAGATTCACAGGGTGACCACCAAGATCCCGGCGCTGGTGGAGAAACTCCGCCGATTGACTCGCCGGGTCGCTGCCGTGGCGGTGAGCCGATAATGCGCATCGTGGTCGCCATGTCGGGCGGCGTCGATTCGTCGGTCGCCGCCGCGCTGCTGACCGAGGCGGGCCACGAGGTCGTCGGCCTGTCGATGCAGCTCTATGACCAGCGCGAAACGGTCGACGGCGCGCCGGCGTTTGGATCGTGCTGCAGCCTCGACGACCTGCACGATGCGCGACGCGTCGCTGCCCAGCTCGGCATTCCCCACTACATCGTCAATTTCGAACGCGAGTTCAAGGCGACGGTTGTCAGTAACTTCGTCGCGGAGTACGCCGCAGGACGCACACCGATTCCGTGTGTGCACTGCAACGCGGATTTGAAATTTGCCACACTCGCTGAGCGCGCGGCGGGACTTGATGCGGTCGCCGTCGGCACCGGCCACTACGCGCGTGTGCTCTATGACGAGGACCTGCGTCGGTATCGATTGCTCCGCGGCGTGGACGAGGACAAGGACCAGACGTATTTCCTCTTCACGTTGACGCAGGACCAGCTCGCACACGCACTCTTCCCCGTTGGGCACCTGAGCAAATCAGAGGTGCGCGCCCATGCGGCGCGGCTCGGCCTGTCGGTGGCCGACAAACCCGACAGCCACGAAATCTGTTTTGTGCCCGACGGCAACACGGCAAAGTTTGTCGAGCGTCAACTCGCCACCGCCATGCCCGCAGGCGACATCGTCAACGCCGACGGCAAGGTGCTGGGCGAGCATCAGGGCATTCACAAGTTCACCGTCGGCCAGCGCAAGGGCCTCGGCCTGAGCACGCCGAAACCGATGTACGTGCTGAAACTGATTCCCGCCGAGCAGCAGGTCGTCGTGGGGATGAAGGAAGATCTTGGCGGCGTCACGCTGGATGCGACAGGCGTCAACTGGATCGCCGGTGGGGCACCCGATGGCCGCACCCGCGTCACCGCCCGCATCCGCCATCGGCACCAGGACGCGCCGGCCACGGTGGAGTCCACCGGCGATGCGACCGCGCACCTGGTGTTCGACGAGCCGCAGACGGCGATTACCCCAGGGCAGGCGGTCGTGTTCTATCAGGGAGACGACGTCGTCGGCGGGGGTTGGATCGCGTAAACAATCGAAAGAATAATCACAACGAGACATGGAGAGCTGGGAGTTTTTGTTTTTCAAGAAAACAACTCTCAGCCCTCCACGTTTCGCTGTGAAATTCTGTGGACCTATTCGTGAGCCGCGAGATAACGTTCCGCGTCGAGCGACGCCATACAGCCAGACCCCGCAGCGGTAATCGCCTGACGATAGACGTGATCCTGCACGTCCCCACACGCAAAGACCGCTTCAACACTCGTGCGTGATCCGTCGTGCGTCTTCAGGTAGCCGGTCTCGTCCATGTCGAGCTGACCCTTGAACAGCGACGTATTCGGTGTGTGGCCGATCGCCACAAACACACCCTCCACCGGCAGCGTCTTCTGCACTCCGGTGACGTTGTTGCGAATGACGAGACCTGAGACGGCTCCGGCGCCGACATCCACCACCTCGACCACATCCGTGTTCCATTCGAACGAGATTTTCGGGTTCGCCATCGCCTTGTCCTGCATGATTTTCGACGCGCGCAGGGTGTCACGACGATGGACGAGGGTGACGTGCGAGGCAAAACGCGTGAGGAACGTCGCCTCTTCGAGGGCGGAGTCGCCCCCGCCGATCACGGCAATGGGTTTGCCGCGGAAAAAGAAGCCGTCACAGGTGGCGCATGTGGAGACGCCGTGTCCCATCAGCGCGCGTTCACTCGGCAGACCGAGCAATTTTGCCGACGCGCCGGTCGCGATGATGAGCGTCTGCGTCTCGATAGTCTCGTCGCCCATCGTAATTTTGAAGGGCCGAACCGACAGATCCACCGCCGACACATGTCCGCGCACAATCTCGGCGCCGAAGCGCTCGGACTGCGTCCGCATGGCCGCCATGAGATCGGGGCCCATGATGCCGTCGGCAAAACCCGGAAAGTTCTCGACAGCCGTCGTCAGCATGAGCTGACCGCCGGCCTCGAGTCCTTCAATCACGAGTGGTTTCAGGTTGGCGCGCGCGGAGTACAGCGCGGCGGTCAGTCCGGCGGGGCCGGACCCGATTATGGTCACTTCACGCACGGGAGACCTCAGAGGTGGCTGTCGAGCTTCGCTTTGAATTCGTTCTTGTCGGCCAGGCCCACGATTGTCTCAACCACCTGCCCACCCTTGAAGACCATCACGGTCGGAATGCCGCGCACCATGTACTGCATGGTGACCTGCGGGTTTTCGTCCACGTTGAGTTTGCCGACCGACACACGGCCGGCGTATTCGGTAGCCAGCGCGTCAATGGTCGGCCCCAGCGCGCGGCACGGGCCACACCATTCGGCCCAGAAGTCCACAACCACCGGCGTGCTCGACTTCAACACGCTCGCATCAAAATTGCCGTCTGTAAACGTTGCCACGTTCTCCGAAGCCATAACTCTCGAGTCCTCTCTGTTGTCAGCCCTCGCCCCACCGCACAGCGGCCTGATGACGAGCCCGTCGATACACTTTGACATACTCCCGGGCCGACGTGTCCCAAGAGTGATCCTCAGTCATCCCACGGCGCATGAGCGCCCGCCACACATCGGTCTGCCGATACACCCGCAGCGCGTGACGCAGCGTCTGCACGAGGGCGTCGGGGGTCGCGTCCTGAAACTTGAAGCCGTTCGCCTTTTTCGCCCGCGGCGTGAACGACTGAACCGTGTCCTCAAGCCCACCCACCGCCCGCACAACCGGCACCGTTCCATACCGAAGGCTGTACATCTGGTTCAACCCGCACGGTTCAAACCGTGACGGCATCAGGAACACATCAGCTCCGGCTTCGACCAGATGTGCCAGCTCCTCATCAAACCCGACGAACACCGCCACCCGGGACGGATAGGACGACGCCAACGCTCTGAGCCTGGCCTCGTACCTCGCATCGCCGCTGCCGACAAACACCCAGGTGGCATCGAGATCGAGCCACGCGCTGGCGCTGTCGAGCACCAAATCAATCCCCTTCTGATCCACCAGCCGCGACACCAGTCCCACCAGCGGCCGCTCCAGCACATCGTCTCCCACCGGCAACCCGACTCGCTCGAGGAGGGCGCGCTTGCACTGCCGTTTTCCGGTCAGGTCGTCGGCCGTGTAATGCGCCGGCAGATACGAGTCAGATGCCGGATCCCAGACGGACGTGTCGATGCCGTTGAGAATGCCCACATAGTCGGCCTGTCGGGCCCGCAAGACGCCGTCAAAGCCGAACCCCTGGGCTGGGTCTACGGTTTCCAGCGCATAGGTGGGACTGACCGTGGTGATGACGTCGCTGTAGGCAATCGCGAGTTTCAGGAAGCTCAGCTGTCCCCAGAATTCCCCGGTGTCCATGGTGAACGACTGCCACTCCAGACCAATCTTTGGAACGACCTCTTTCGGAAAAGTGCCTTGGTACGCCAGGTTGTGAATCGTCAGGACTAGGCCCGCTCTGGCCACTCGTGGCCAGCGCTCGGGCTGCGTCCGCACAAGCGCCGGCAGGACACCTGACTGCCAGTCGTGGCAGTGCACGATGTCGACACGAGTGGAATCGGGCCCGTCCTGTGCCCAGGCCAGCGCCGCATGCGCGAGCCCGGCGAACCGGTCCGCGTTATCAGGGTGGTCCTTGCCCGCGATGCCGTACAGACCATCGCGACCAAACCATGCCGGCAGGTCGACCAGGACCGTCCGCCGACGAGCCGAATGGTGGATGACGTGCCATGTGCCGTGGTGCCGTGCACCCGCGACATCCATCGTGAATGGATGTGACTGCGCGCCGTCGGCACTCACGCCACGATAGAGCGGGGTCACGGTGGTGACGATGTGGCCGAGGGCCTCGAGCGCGTGAGGGAGCGCAGAGACGACATCGGCGAGCCCCCCGGTTTTAGACCAGGGGGCCACTTCGGATGCAATGTGGAGGATGGAGAGCCGCGGTGCGCGACCAGCCAGGGGGGAGCGTAAACGCGGTGCCGACACGGCGGCGTGTCCCGCCGCTACCGTTCGATCAGCTCGGCGCCCGGTTCACCACCATCAAGACCGGCGGTGCGCCCTACGACCCAGTTGAACAGATGTCGCACTTCCGCAAAGCGCAAAGTGCTGTTGGCCGCGCCCAGGACCACGACCGCCACCTGACTGCCCTGTGGGACCTGAAGCAAGGTAGCGAGGCAATAACCCGCCTTGCTGATGAACCCGGTCTTGCCGCCAACAACGTCCATGCCCTGCACGAGCAGCCGGTTGGTGCTTCGGACGGTCACCGCACGGCGATTGGTATGCGCTTCATAGGAGGTCTTGCGCATGACCGGTGCGAGCTGTGCATCAGCGCTGGCATACGCAATCAGATGGGAGATGTCATAGGCCGAGGCCACATTGCGCGCGTCGAGCCCGGACGGGTCGGCAAAATAAGCGCTGGTGAATCCCAGCTGTTTCCCCATCTCGTTCATCCGACGGATGAAGGCGACCGAGCCACCTTCCGAGGTGCGGGCCAGGATACGGGCGGCCGCGTTGTCGGAGGCAATCAGGGTGAGGTGCAACACATCGCGCAATGAGACGACCTCCCCAGCGCGAAGGTAGGTGACTGAGGCCGCGCGGGTATCGGCGGCAACCACTGTCACCTGGCGGTCAAGATCTGGTTCATCCGCGATGAACGTGACCGCCGTCATCAGCTTGGTCAAGCTTGCGATCGAACGGGGATCATGCGAATTTTCCTCCCACAGCACCTCGTTGGTCTGGGGATTAAACACAATGGCCGCCGCAGCCCGCACATCCGGGATCAGGTTGCCCAGCAGATCGGTCTTGAACCTGGGCGTGTCCGCCTCGCGCGCCACACGAGCCGTGGCCGCCGCACGAGCGGCAGCCGCGGAGCGGGCACGGGACGCCGCGCTTGCGCGGGCGCGGGCCGCTGCGTTGGCACGGGCCCGAGCCGCCGCGCTGCGCGTGGTCGTCGCCTTTTTGACTGTGGTCGCCCTCCGGGTCGCGGTTTGTGCCGCCGCGCCGATTGGCACCAACAACACTGCGCCGACCACGGTCAGTGCAAAAATCTTCTTACTCAGTCGGCCGAGTCCAATCACTCAATTACCTCCGGCGACACATCCGTTTTTTAGAAGCCCAATGGGATAGTACCACACCCACCCGCGTATACTATCGGCACCCCACCGCCAAACCTGCACCCCCATCATGACTACTTCTGTCTACGACGCCCCCGACCCGTCTGCTGTAGCGCACCGAGCCCAGTTGCGGCTGGAGGAATATTCGGCCCTGCGGGCCACTATCCGGGAGCGCGGCACGCGTCGAATGACGCTGGTCGCGGCGGCCATCGTGGCGTGGGCCACCCTCGCCATCGCGACGGACATCTGGGTGGCGACGCCCTTTTCAACGCTCCTGCCGCTCCTGGTGCTGGCTGCCGGCTTTGAGGCGGCGTTTGCCATCCATGTGGGCGTGGAACGGATTGGGCGCTACCTCCAGGTTGAATACGAGGGGCCTGGTGGCCCCGGCTGGGAGCACACCGCCATGCGGTTTGGGTCCGCCCCGACTCCCGGTGCGGGACGAGTGGATCCGCTCTTTTCAGCGATCTTTGCGTGGGCGGCCATTCTCAATTTTGTGCCCGTCGTGCTCATGACCCTCGGCATCGTGGGAGCGTGGGGTGAACTCCTGTTGGTCAGCCTGGCCCACGGCGTCTTCCTCGCGCGTGTGGTGCG